>NZ_JAJDMI010000034.1:0-40205 GCF_020593505.1 Blautia sp. DFI.3.45 | reverse complement strand
ATCTCCCACAAATTGTGACGCACATCTTGCGTAAAGCATTTTTCAGACACGCTCTAAGGCGGATATATTGCAAGGTAAAATACATTGCAATATATCCATTACGGTATTATTTATGCATTTTTTTCTTCTACTTTTTTCAGATTCTTCTGAGCTGTAGAGAGCATCAGTTTGATTCGGTTGAGCTGATTGACTTCACTTGCACCCGGGTCATAGTCGATGGCTACAATATTGGCTGTCGGATATTCTCTGCGGATTTCTTTGATAACACCCTTACCCACAATGTGGTTCGGCAGACATCCGAAAGGCTGGATACAAACAATATTCGGAACATCTCCATGGATCAGTTCCATCATCTCACCTGTCAGGAACCATCCCTCACCTGTCTGGTTTCCGGTGGAAACGATCGGAGATGCCATTTTTGCCAGATCTCTGATATCAGCAGGCGGTGCAAAATGGCGGCTCTGTGCAAGAGCTTCGCTTGCAGGCTTTCTCACCCATTCGATTGCTTTGATTCCCCAGTTTGCCATGGTTGCCTTGGACTTCTTGAATCCAAGATTTTCTACCTTAAAGTTCTGATTATAGAAGCAGTAGCACATGAAATCGATCAGATCCGGTACAACTGCCTCAGCGCCTTCAGATTCCAGAAGCTCTGCCAGATGATTATTTGCAGCAGGCAGGAACTTGACAAGGATCTCACCTACGATGCCCACACGAGGCTTCTTCACATCACTGATTGGAATGGTATCAAATTCGTGAACCATTTCGCGGCACATTTTCTTAAACTGGCTGTGGCTGATACTGCTTCCGCTTAAGAAAGAGATCACACGCTGTTCCCAGATTTTATGTTTCCTGTTTACGATTCCCTCTTCCAGTTCATAAGGACGCATACGATATACGCATTTCATCAGGATATCTCCGAATACGGCACCGTAAGCAACTTTCTTCACTAATGGAAGCGTAAGTTTGAATCCGGGATTGCTTTCCAGACCGCTTAAGTTAACAGAGATAACCGGAATCTGTTCCATACCGGCTTTCTTTAATGCGCGTCGTATAAATGCGATATAGTTGGAAGCACGACATCCGCCACCTGTCTGTGACATGACAACGGCCGTTTTGTTCAGGTCATATTTACCGGAAAGCAGAGCATCCATGATCTGTCCCACAACGATCAGAGACGGATAGCAGGCGTCATTGTTTACATACTTCAGACCAACATCCACTGCATGCTTATTGTCATTCGGAAGCACCTCCAGGTTGTATCCGCAGGAATTGAATGCTGCCTGCAGGAGGCTGAAATGGAACGGTGACATCTGCGGGCAGAGGATGGTATAGTCCTTTCTCATTTCCTTTGTAAAGGATACTTTATCAATAGAAGCAGGTTTGACAGTACGTTTCTGTCCCTGTGCTTTCTTCGCGCGGATCGCTGCGATCAGGGAACGGATACGGATTCTTGCAGCACCAAGGTTATTTACCTCGTCAATCTTTAAGCAGGTATAGATTTTGTCACTTCCGTCAAGGATTTCATAAACCTCGTCAGTAGTAACTGCATCCAGACCACATCCAAAAGAGTTCAGCTGGATCAGATCCAGATCATCGCGTGTCTTTACATAGTTTGCGGCAGCATACAGTCTGGAGTGGTACATCCACTGGTCGTTGACGCGGATCGGGCGTTCCACAGGTGCCAGATGAGAGATGGAATCCTCAGTAAGTACGGCAATACCATAGCTGTTGATCAGATCCGGGATACCATGATGGATTTCCGGGTCAATATGGTATGGGCGTCCTGCAAGGACAATACCATGGCGTCCTGTATCTTCCAGATATTTCAGGGTTTCTTCCCCTTTTTTCTGTACATCGCGGCGTGCAGCAGCCATTTCTTCCCAGCCCTTATGCACAGCAGCTTTGACTTCTCCTGCCGGGATATCCTTAAATTCCTCTACCAGACGATTTGCCAGAATTTCCTCAGAAGTAAATGCAAGGAACGGATTGCGGAAGGTAATGGACGGATCATTTAATTCGTCTACGTTATTCTTGATATTTTCGGCATATGAGGTAACGATCGGGCAGTTATAGTGATTGACTGCATCCGGGAACTCGTTACGTTCATATGGGATACATGGGTAGAAAATAAATTTCACGCCATTGCGGATCAGCCAGGTTACATGGCCATGGGCAAGTTTGGCAGGATAGCATTCAGATTCACTTGGAATGGACTCAATACCCAGCTCATAAATCTTTCTGGTGGAAGTAGGAGAGAGCACAACCTCATACTTCAGTTCTGTAAAGAAAGTATACCAGAAAGGATAATTCTCAAACATGTTCAGAACACGGGGGATACCTACTTTACCTCGCGTTGCCTTATCAGCAGTAAGCGGTGCGTAGGAGAAAATACGCTTATATTTATATTCATAAAGATTCGGAATATGATCTTTGTTCTTTTCCTTGCCAATACCGCGTTCACAGCGGTTACCGCTTACATACTGGCGGCCTCCGGAGAATTTGTTGATAGTCAGACGGCAGTTATTGGTACATCCACGACAGTTTGCCATAGAAGTTGTATATTTCAGCTCGTTAATCTTATCAATGGAGAGCATAGTCGTTTCTGCGCCTTCCTGATGGCGTTCACGGGCAATCAGTGCGGCACCGAAGGCACCCATGATTCCGGCGATATCCGGACGGATGGCTTCGCAGCCTGCAATCTTTTCGAAGCTTCGAAGAACCGCATCATTGTAAAAGGTACCACCCTGTACAACGATGTGTCTGCCAAGTTCGGAAGCATCAGAAACCTTAATAACCTTATAGAGTGCATTTTTGATAACAGAGTAAGCAAGGCCTGCGGAAATATCGGATACTTCAGCTCCTTCTTTCTGTGCCTGCTTTACCTTGGAATTCATGAAAACAGTACATCTGGTACCAAGATCTATAGGATGTTGTGCAAAAACAGCAGCTTTTGCGAAATCCTGTACTGTATAATTCAGGGATTTGGCAAAGGTTTCAATAAAGGAACCGCATCCGGAGGAGCATGCTTCATTTAACTGTACGCTGTCAACGGTCTTGTTGCGGATCTTGATACATTTCATATCCTGTCCGCCGATATCCAGGATACAGTCTACCTCTGGGTCAAAGAATGCAGCTGCATAGTAATGGGATACGGTCTCAACCTCGCCCTCATCCAGGAGCAGGGCCGCTTTGATCAGAGCCTCGCCGTAACCTGTAGAACAGGAATAAGCGATCTTTGCGTCTTTGGGAAGCAGTTCATAGATTTCTTTAATAGAACGGATGGTAGTTTTTAACGGGTTTCCGTTGTTACTGCTGTAAAAGGAATAGAGAAGTGTTCCATCTTCGCCTACCAGTGCAGTTTTGGTTGTGGTGGAACCTGCATCAATACCCAGATAGCAGTTTCCTTTATATGTAGCCAGATCTCCTGTTTTTACTTTGTAGGAACTCTGACGTTTTGCAAATGCATCGTATTCTTCCTGAGAAGCGAAAAGTGGTTCCATACGTTCTACTTCAAAATCCAGCTTAATGGAATTGCGGAGTCTGTCTTTCATTTCTGTCAGGGAAATGGAGTTGTCTTCTTTTGCATTTAATGCAGAACCGATGGCTGCAAAAAGATGGGAGTTCTCCGGAATGATGGTGTGTTCCTCATCCAGCTTCAAAGTACGGATAAAGGATTCTCTCAGTTCGGACAGGAAGTGAAGCGGACCACCCAGGAATGCAACATGTCCACGGATGGGTTTTCCACAGGCAAGACCGGAGATGGTCTGGTTTACAACTGCCTGGAAAATAGAAGCTGACAGATCCGGTTTGGTTGCACCGTCATTGATCAGCGGCTGGATATCCGTTTTGGCGAAAACACCGCAGCGTGCAGCAATCGGGTAGAGCGCTTTGTAATCTTTGGCATATTCATTCAGACCTGTGGCATCTGTCTGGAGAAGAGAAGCCATCTGGTCGATGAAAGAACCGGTACCGCCTGCACAGATACCGTTCATACGCTGTTCTACGTTTCCGTTTTCGAAATAAATGATCTTGGCATCCTCACCGCCAAGCTCGATGGCAACATCTGTCTTTGGTGCCAGCTTCTGCAGAGAAGTAGAAACTGCAATAACCTCCTGGGTAAAAGGAACGCCCAGATGGTTGGCAAGGGTCAGACCGCCGGAACCTGTGATCACAGGATGGAGAGTCATCTCGCCATACTGGTCAAAGGCTTCCTGAAGAAGGTCTGCAAGGGTTTCCTGAATGTTGGCGAAATGGCGCTTGTAATCTGCGAAAATAAGATTTTCATTCTCGTCCAGAATCGCGATTTTTACAGTAGTGGAACCAATGTCAATTCCAAGTGTTTTGTAATTCATAAAGTAAATTCAAGCCTCCTCTTTCTGTATAAAAGAAAAAATATTGAAGTAATTCTTTCCTATTAAAATATCTATTTCCAGATATGAATATTCCGTAATATTATACGCTAACGGTCTGGAAAAGACAATATGAAACTTTACCAATGATTACCTTATTTGCAGTTGAAAATTCAGCTATTTCGGGATATAATAGAAAAAGTGATTTTTATCAAGAGGAGAGAAAAAATGGCAGAATATAAACTTCTTAAAACAGAAGGCCGTGCCAAGCGTGCAGAATTTCATACAGTGCATGGCACGATCCAGACTCCTGTTTTTATGAATGTGGGAACGATCGGTGCGATTAAAGGCGCTGTATCCACCATGGATTTACAGCAGATCGGAACACAGGTAGAATTATCAAATACTTATCATCTTCATGTGCGCCCGGGTGATAAAATAGTAAAGCAGTTAGGCGGCCTTCATAAATTTATGGTATGGGACAAACCAATCCTTACAGACTCAGGCGGATTCCAGGTGTTTTCCCTTGCAAAGCTGAGAAAGATCAAAGAAGAGGGTGTTTATTTTAATTCCCATATTGACGGGCATAAGATCTTTATGGGACCGGAAGAGAGTATGCAGATCCAGTCCAATCTTGCCTCCACCATTGCCATGGCATTTGATGAATGTCCCAGCAGTGTGGCTGACAGGGATTATGTGCAGAAATCTGTAGACAGGACCACAAGATGGCTTGCCCGCTGTAAAGCGGAAATGGCGAGACTGAACAGTCTGCCGGATACCATTAACAAAGAACAGCTTCTGTTTGGAATCAACCAGGGTGCTGTTTATGAAGATATCCGCATTGAGCATGCCAAAGCGATCTCTGAAATGGATCTGGATGGCTATGCTGTCGGCGGTCTGGCAGTTGGAGAAACCCATGAAGAGATGTACAGGATCCTGGATGCGGTAGTCCCCTATCTTCCTCAGAATAAACCTACTTACCTGATGGGTGTGGGAACACCGGCAAATATTCTGGAAGGTGTTGAGAGAGGAATTGACTTCTTTGACTGCGTATATCCAAGCCGTAACGGCCGCCATGGACATGTATATACCAATCATGGAAAGATGAATCTGTTCAATGCAAAATATGAACTGGACACACGTCCTATCGAAGAAGGCTGTCAGTGTCCTGCATGCCAGCATTACAGCAGAGCCTATATCCGTCATCTTCTGAAAGCAAAGGAAATGCTGGGAATGCGTCTCTGTGTACTTCACAATCTGTATTTCTATAATCATATGATGGAAGAGATCCGAGATGCTCTTGATGCAGGAAACTTCGCAGAATATAAGAAAATGCGGCTGGAAGGCTTTGAAGAGGGCAAAATAAACTCGAAAAGATAATCTGTATATAAAATAATTATTAAATATGCCAAAAACTCTTGAAGTAAAGCGTTTTTTTGTGTATGATGTGTAGTGACGCTTTAATCAGATTGTTCTGCATGAAAACAAGATTTCATACAGAAGGTAACGGAGATTATAAGTGGATCGCAAAGCAGCTCTTCAGTATGAGCAACCGTCAGGACGGTCTGTGAATACATGATGGACTGCAAATATGCAGAATAACAGGAAAAGTTACAGGAGGAATCAAAATGAACGCATCAAGCGGAATGGGTATGGTTGGCGCTATTGTCTGGATGGTAGTACTGTTCGGAATTATGTACTTCTTAATGCTTCGCCCTCAGAAAAAAGAGCAGAAGAGACTTCAGGCAATGTTAAATGACATGGAGGTTGGCGACAGCATTGTTACTACCGGCGGCTTTTATGGAGTTGTCATTGATATGACAGAAGAAGACGTGATCGTAGAATTCGGTAACAACAAAAACTGCCGTATTCCAATGAGAAAACAGGCAATCGCTGAAGTTGAGAAAGCCGGAAGCGCTGCCGAATAATGAAAGAGAAATGATAAAAAGCAGAACACATAGTCAGTGATGACTGTGGTTCTGCTTTTTTGATTGGCACTTTTGTATTTTTTCACTTTAATAGGTTGAAATCTGTCGGAAAGTGCGTTATTATAATAACAATTACGCAATTAGAGTATTTTTG
Source organism: Blautia sp. DFI.3.45 (assembly GCF_020593505.1). Classification (NCBI taxonomy): domain Bacteria; kingdom Bacillati; phylum Bacillota; class Clostridia; order Lachnospirales; family Lachnospiraceae; genus Blautia; species Blautia sp. DFI.3.45. The sequence continues at coordinate 33,774 of NZ_JAJDMI010000034.1, read as the reverse complement.
GAGGAAATTATTATGGATTATAAGATTGCATTGATCCCCGGCGACGGAATCGGACCGGAAATCGTAAGAGAAGCAAAGAAAGTACTGGACAAGGTATGCGAGAAATATGGACACAGCTTTTCCTATTCAGAAGTTCTGTTAGGCGGCGCATCCATCGATGTACACGGCGTACCCCTTACTGATGAGGCAATTGCCACTGCCAAATCATCAGACGCCGTACTGATGGGCTCTATTGGCGGAGATGCAAAAACTTCTCCATGGTATAAGCTTGAGCCGTCCAAACGCCCGGAAGCAGGACTTCTTGCAATCCGTAAGGCATTAAATCTTTTTGCAAACTTAAGACCGGCTTACCTTTACAATGAGCTGAGAAAAGCCTGCCCTCTCCGCGATGAGATCATCGGAGACGGATTTGACATGATCATTGTACGTGAGCTTACAGGCGGTCTGTATTTCGGAGAACGTCAGACTATTGAAGAGAATGGTGTGAAGAAAGCAATTGATACACTTTCCTATAATGAAAACGAAATCCGCCGTATTGCCATCAAAGCATTTGAGATCGCACGTAAGAGAAGAAATAAAGTAACAAGCGTAGATAAGGCAAATGTTCTGGATTCTTCCAGACTCTGGAGAAAAGTGGTAGAGGAAGTTGCCAAAGACTATCCGGATGTTACCTTAGAGCATATGCTGGTTGACAACTGCGCAATGCAGCTTGTACGTGATCCGAAACAGTTCGATGTTATCCTTACAGAGAACATGTTCGGAGATATCCTTTCAGATGAGGCAAGTATGGTAACAGGTTCCATCGGAATGCTTTCATCTGCAAGTTTAAATGAGACAAAATTCGGTCTCTATGAGCCAAGCCATGGTTCTGCACCTGATATTGCAGGACAGGATAAGGCAAACCCTATCGCAACCATTCTTTCCGCAGCAATGATGCTCCGCTTCTCCCTTGATATGGATAAAGAAGCAGATGCAGTGGAAGCAGCAGTGCAGAAAGTCCTGACAGAGGGATACCGCACAGGCGATATCATGTCAGAGGGATGCAAACTTGTAGGAACAAAAGAAATGGGCGATCTGATCGCAGCAGCTCTGTAAGAATTGATATTAAGAGGATTCAGCCGGCGCAGGCAGATTACGGAGTCAGGAATTTCGGTTGAATCATTAAAAATAAATAAAACAGTAAGAAAAGAGGAAATAAAACAATGAGAAGTGATGCAGTAAAAACAGGCACACAGCAGGCACCTCACCGTTCCCTGTTTAATGCTCTTGGAATGACAAAAGAAGAAATGGACAGACCTCTGGTAGGTATCGTAAGTTCTTACAATGAAATCGTACCGGGTCATATGAACCTTGACAAGATCACACAGGCAGTTAAGCTTGGTGTGGCAATGGCAGGCGGTACACCTGTTATGTTCCCGGCAATCGCAGTATGTGACGGTATTGCAATGGGACACGTTGGAATGAAATATTCTCTGGTCACCAGAGACCTGATCGCAGATTCCACAGAAGCAATGGCAATGGCACATCAGTTTGATGCACTGGTAATGATTCCAAACTGTGACAAGAACGTACCCGGACTTCTGATGGCAGCAGCCAGACTGAATGTTCCTACTGTATTCGTAAGTGGCGGTCCAATGCTTGCCGGACATCTGAACGGACACAAGACAAGCCTTTCCAGTATGTTCGAGGCAGTAGGTGCTTACGCAGCAGGCAAGCTTGATGAAGACGGACTGACAGAATGTGAAATGAAAACATGTCCTACATGCGGATCCTGTTCCGGTATGTACACAGCAAACTCCATGAACTGTCTGACAGAGGTTCTTGGTATGGGTCTGAAAGGAAACGGAACCATCCCTGCTGTATATTCCGAGCGTATCCGTCTTGCAAAACATGCAGGTATGCAGGTTATGGAAATGTACAGAAAGAACATCCGTCCAAGAGATATCATGACAAAAGAGGCAATCCTCAATGCCCTGACAGTAGACATGGCACTCGGATGCTCCACAAACAGTATGCTTCACCTTCCGGCTATCGCTCATGAGATCGGAATGGACTTTGATATCAGCTTTGCAAACGAGATCAGCGCAAAGACTCCAAACCTCTGTCACCTTGCACCTGCAGGCCCTACATACATAGAAGACCTGAACGAAGCAGGCGGTGTATACGCAGTTATGAACGAACTGAATAAGAAGGGACTTCTTCATACTGAGTGCATGACAGTTACAGGCAAGACAGTAGGCGAGAACATCAAAGATTGTGTAAACTTAAATCCTGAAGTTATCAGACCGATTGACAATCCATACAGCCAGACAGGCGGACTTGCAGTTCTTAAGGGTAACCTTGCACCGGACGGTGGTGTTGTAAAACGTTCTGCAGTTGTAGAAGAGATGATGGTCCATGAAGGACCTGCAAGAGTCTTTGACTGTGAAGAAGACGCAATCGCAGCTATCAAAGGTGGCAAGATCGTAGAGGGTGACGTAGTAGTTATCCGTTACGAAGGACCGAAAGGCGGCCCTGGTATGAGAGAAATGCTGAACCCTACATCTGCGATCGCAGGTATGGGACTGGGATCTTCTGTAGCCCTGATCACAGACGGACGTTTCAGCGGTGCATCCAGAGGAGCATCCATCGGACACGTATCACCGGAAGCAGCAGTCGGCGGACCGATCGCACTTGTTGAAGAAGGGGATATCATCAGTATTAACATTCCGGAACTGAAACTGGAGATCAAGGTTTCCGATGAAGAAATGCAGGCAAGAAAAGCAAAATGGCAGCCTCGTGAGCCAAAGGTAACAACAGGATATCTTGCAAGATATGCTGCCATGGTAACTTCCGGAAACAGAGGAGCAATCCTTGAGGTACCAAAAGCAAAATAAAGATGAACAAGTACCCGGCGGGAATTGCGGCATAACCTGTGATTCCTGCCTGAAAAGTTAGGAGGATACGTAAAGATGCAGCTTACAGGTGCTGAAATCATCGTTGAATGTTTAAAAGAACAGGGCGTTGACACTGTATTCGGATATCCGGGCGGTGCCATCCTGAATGTATATGACGCCCTCTATGAATATAAAGACCAGATCACACATGTACTGACTTCTCATGAGCAGGGAGCATCCCATGCAGCAGACGGATACGCAAGAGCTACCGGTAAAGTCGGCGTGTGTCTTGCAACTTCCGGCCCCGGAGCTACCAATCTGGTAACAGGAATCGCAACCGCATACATGGATTCCGTACCAATGGTGGCAATCACATGTAACGTGGGAACCCCGCTTCTCGGAAAGGATTCTTTCCAGGAGGTTGATATTACAGGAATTGTAATGCCTATTACAAAGCACAGCTTTATCGTAAAAGACATTACTACTCTGGCAGACACTGTACGCAGAGCATTCTATATTGCAAAGAGCGGACGTCCCGGTCCTGTGCTTGTAGATGTGACCAAGGATGTGACAGGTGCGAAATATGAATATACTGCCTGCGCTCCTGCTGAGATCACACCGAAAACAGACACTATCAAAGACGAAGACATTGCAACTGCAGTACAGATGATCAAAGAAGCGAAGAGACCATTTATTTTTACAGGCGGCGGCACGATTATCTCAGAAGCATCCAGAGAAGTGACAGAGCTTGCTCACAGAATCGATGCTCCTGTATGTGACAGTCTTATGGGTAAGGGAGGATTTTCCGGAGAAGATCCTCTGTACACAGGAATGCTTGGAATGCATGGGACAAAAACTTCCAATCTCGGTGTCTCAGGCTGCGATCTCCTGATCGTGCTGGGAGCCAGATTCAGTGATCGTGTCACAGGAAACACAAAGACCTTTGCAAAGAATGCGAAGATTCTCCAGATTGACGTAGATGCTGCAGAGATTAACAAAAACATCGTAGTAGATGCAAGTGTGGTAGGAGATGAGAAAGAAGTTCTCAAACGTATTCTGGCAGAGGTTCCGGAAATGAGACATTCGGAATGGACTGCACATATCAGTGAACTGAAGGAAAAATATCCGTTAAGATATGATCATTCCCAGCTTACAGGCCCATACATTATTGAAAAGCTGTACGAACTGACAAAGGGAGATGCCATCATTACAACAGAGGTTGGACAGAACCAGATGTGGGCAGCTCAGTATTTCAAATACAAAGAGCCAAGAACTTTCCTTTCTTCCGGTGGTTTGGGAACAATGGGATATGGTCTTGGAGCAGCAATCGGTGCCAAGATGGGAAGACCGGACAAGACTGTAGTAAACATTGCAGGTGACGGCTGCTTCCGTATGAATATGAATGAGATTGCAACAGCAGTCCGCTGTGGCAGACCTTTAATTGAAATTGTATTGAACAATCATGTACTGGGAATGGTACGTCAGTGGCAGACCTTGTTCTATGACCACAGATATTCCCATACAATTTTAAATGATGCAGTAGATTTTGTGAAGCTGGCAGAAGCCATGGGAGCAAAAGCAATCCGTATCACAAAGATGGAAGAGGTAGAGCCGGCATTAAAAGAGGCTCTGGCATGTCCGGGACCTATCGTACTTGACTGTATGATTGATCAGGATCTCAGCGTATTCCCGATGGTACCGGCAGGCGCAAGCATTGATGATATTTTTGATGAGGAGGATATGAAAAACAATGAGCAGAGTGTATAATTTTTCCGCAGGACCGGCTGTACTGCCGGAAGAGGTACTGAAAGAAGTAGCAGAGGAGATGATGGACTATCAGGGCTCCGGTATGTCTGTAATGGAAATGAGCCACAGAAGTGCTGATTTCCAGAAGATCATTGACGAGGCAGAGCAGGATCTTCGTGATCTGATGAAGATTCCGGATAATTATAAGGTATTATTCCTTCAGGGCGGAGCTTCCCAGCAGTTTGCAGCAATCCCCATGAACCTTATGAAGAACAAGGTTGCTGATTACATTGTAACAGGACAGTGGGCAAAGAAAGCATACCAGGAAGCACAGAAATATGGAAAAGCAAACAAGATCGCTTCTTCCGAGGATAAGACTTTCTCCTATATTCCTGACTGCAGCGACCTTCCGATCAGCCCGGATGCAGACTATGTATACATTTGTGAAAACAACACAATCTACGGAACAAAATTCAAGAAGCTTCCCAACACAAAAGGAAAAACTCTGGTAGCAGATGTTTCCTCCTGCTTCTTATCTGAGCCTGTTGATGTATCCAAATATGGCATCATCTATGGCGGTGTACAGAAGAATATCGGACCTGCTGGTATGGTAATCTCCATTATCCGCGAAGATCTGATCACAGACGATGTTCTGGAAAGAACACCTACTATGCTGAAATTCAAAACACAGGCAGACGCAGGTTCTCTTTACAATACTCCAAACTGCTACTGCATCTATGTATGCGGTAAGGTCTTCAAATGGCTGAAGAAAATGGGCGGCCTGGAAGAAATGCAGAGACGTAACATTGAGAAAGCGAAAATCCTCTATGATTTCCTTGATCGGAGCAAGTTGTTCAAAGGAACTGTTGTGCCGGAAGACCGTTCTCTCATGAATGTACCATTCGTAACAGGTGACAAGGACATGGATGCCAAATTTGTAAAAGAAGCAAAAGAGGCAGGACTTGTAAACTTAAAGGGACACCGTACAGTGGGCGGTATGCGTGCAAGTATCTACAACGCTATGCCAAAAGAAGGTGTGGAAGCACTGGTTGCTTTCATGAAGAAGTTTGAGGAGGAGAATGCATAATGTTTCAGTATCATTGCCTGAATCCCATTGCAGAAAAAGGTCTGGGATTATTTGATGAAGAATATAAGAAAAGCGAAGATCTGCAGGAGTGCGATGCAGTCCTTGTAAGAAGTGCAAAAATGCATGACATGGAGCTTCCTGAGAGCGTGAAGGTAATCGCACGTGCAGGTGCAGGTGTCAACAATATTCCTGTAAAGGACTGTGCAGAGAAAGGCGTTGTAGTATTTAACACACCGGGCGCCAATGCAAACGGTGTTAAGGAGCTTGTACTTGCAGGTATGCTCCTTGCTTCCCGTGATATCGTAGGCGGTATCGAATGGGTTGCCAAAGAGAAAGACCAGGAAGACATCGATAAACTTGCTGAGAAGCAGAAGAAGCAGTTTGCAGGATGCGAGATCATGGGCAAGAAGCTGGGTATCATCGGTCTTGGTGCCATCGGAGCAATGGTGGCAAACGCTGCTTCTGCACTTGGAATGGAAGTATACGGATATGACCCATACATTTCTATTGATGCTGCATGGAATCTTTCCCGCACCATCAAACATATCAAGAGCCTGGATGAGATTTATTCCCAGTGTGATTACATCACCATCCATGTACCTCTTCTTGACAGCACAAAAGAGATGATCAACAAAGAAGCATTAGACAAGATGAAAGACGGCGTAGTACTTCTGAACTTTGCCCGTGATCTTCTGGTTGATGAGGATGCTCTGATCGAAGCATTAGACAGCGGAAAAGTAAAGAAATATGTGACAGACTTTGCAAACCATACAGTAGCAGGACATAAGGGAATCCTGGTAACTCCACACCTTGGAGCATCTACAGAAGAATCCGAAGAAAACTGTGCGGTAATGGCTGTAAAAGAAGTCAGAGATTTCCTCGAGAACGGAAATATCAAGAACTCTGTAAACTTCCCGAACTGCGACATGGGAACCTGCGTAGCAGTAGGACGTATCGCCATCTGCCACAAAAATATCCCGAACATGATCAGCCAGTTCACCAAGATCCTTGGTGCAGAAGGTCTGAACATCGCAGATATGACAAACAAGAGCAAAGGCGAATACGCATATACTCTCATTGATCTGGAAAGCGCAGCATCCAGAGAAGCACTGAATGAGCTGAAAGCAATTGAAGGTGTTTCCAGAGTACGTGTAGTAAAATAAGAAACATTGATCTGAAAAAGTAATAAAAAATCTCCTGTGATGCAGTTGCAATCACAGGAGATTTTTTATTACTTTACTATAAACTATTTTTTGACTTTGAATTTTTTTATATCGGAATATGGACTGTAAACTCTGGATTTATCCTTGGAGGTCTTATTCCAGGAACGTACTGTCACATACCAGGTGCCTTTCTTTACGTTTGTAAAGGTTACAGTTACGGTATTTTTGCCTTCTGTACGTTTCAGATGTTTCTTAACCGGATATTTCTCACCTGCAGAGGTTTTGTATTTGTTTCCGAGCAGGATTTCATAACCTGTGGCATTTTTGCATTTTGTGTAAGTAATAGTCACAGTGTTTCCTTCTACAGTAATATTCCTGATCTTTGGCTGCTGTGGTGTGACAACAGTGATCTTGATCTTCTTGATCTTTGTCCAGGAACCATAGACCTTATTGCCCTGTGCATCCAGAACCCAGCTTCGGGCTGCCACATACCAGGTACCTTTTGCCAGATATCTGAAAGATGCCTGTGGCTTGCCTGTTGAGGAAACTGTCTTGCTGAACTTTCCTGTCTGGAGCATATTTGATTTCTTACTGATCACAAAGTCATAACCCTGAGCACCTGCACATCCTTTGGAAAGTTTGACAGTTAATTTATTTCTGTCAATGGAATGGCTGGAAATCTTTGTGTTAGCAGGACGCAGGTATGCACCGTTTTCATCTGTGATACTTCCGTCTGTGTGAATGTCTCTGCCATTGAGAGATTCTGTACCAAATGCTATGAAATAATCCTGTCCTTTGGAAAGGGTAAAGTCAGCATATGGAATACTGCGCTCAAATGCACCGCCTACAGTTACAGTCTGGATACACTGCAGAACCCCATTCTCAACATCATACCAGAACAGATTTGCCATAAGTCCTGCACAGGAGGCATCTGCCTTTACGGAAAGCACAGCCGGGAAATCGAAAGCTCTGCTTCTTCCAAGATGGAAACCGAAATCATTCTGGTTTGTGGAGATCAGGCTGTATAATGCTGCCGGGATATGTTCTGCTGTATTTGTAACAGAAAGATCGGTATCTGCAGGTGTTTCTGCTGTAATGGAAGTACCGTTGATCTTCCAGATGAAACCATTTTCAATATCAAGGTTCAGGGAAATATCTTTGCCTTTTATCCCGGATAAGACAGAGGCAGGAAGTATCTTGGCGCCATTCAGGATAATGGAAATGGTATCTTTTTCTTTGGAAGCCTTAATCAGATCGTTGACAGCATCCCAGCCTTTCTTCTGGAAACTTCCCTCAATATAAGGTTCCCCGTCGCCAAGTTTACCGAGGACTTTTGTATCCTGATGTTTGCACCGCTTACAGGTGTAAGTTATAATTCCGTCAGTTTCTGTAGTTGGTTCTGTAGTGATAACGCCGCTGTCATAGTCATGGCCGTATGCGGAAATGGTGTATCCATAGGAAATTGTTTCATTACAGTCTTTACAGTAGGTATCTCCGCTATATCCGCTGGAAGTACAGGATGGAGAGGAGTAGTAACGTCCTGCGGTGTGTTCGTGTGTACATTTACTTCTCGTGATTGTGTAAGTAACAGTTTCTCTTTCATAATTTTCATTGCCTGCATCAGGACCGGTATAAACTGCGATAACAGAATTACTTCCTAACTGTAAATCCTTAGAAGAATCTTGCCAGTTCCAGTTTGTGGGTAATTTAGTGGTTATGTCTGCAACTTTCTTACAAGTCCATGGAACGAGTATCTGGGGGTTCAAAGGAAGATTTTCTATCTGTGTTGGAGAGATTGTTGCTTGAATTTCACCAGAAAACCATGGCTCATAATTATCTTTGCTGATACGTATCCATACTTTTGTTTTTTTAGAATCAGATACATTTTTTACTTTCGGACAGGTTGTATTCCAGTTAGAACTTCCGGTTTCTGTTGAATATTCGACTGTACTGCCAGCTGGATAGACTGAAATTTCTTTTATAACTGGGTGCTCACTGCCATCATATGTTCCACTATATGCTGTAATTTTGATGGAATTTTCATTAAATGTTGCTGGTTTAATTGTAAGTTTTCCGAGAGTTGCATTTATAGTATAATTTTTAGTTGTATAATACATCGTGATTGGCCAAGTTGTGTTGGCGGCTGTATCTTTATTTGCCGTAGTTGTAAGCGTTATACCTAAAATGTCGGTAGTATCATTAGCAACTAGAGGTGTATCTGGAGATATTAAATAGGTTAATTCAGGATTATCTTCTCCATATTTCCTTTCTTTATCATCAATTGAAATATTAAGGTTTCGAGGCTTAATCGTGAAAGTCCAAGACTCATCTGCAAAACTGTTTCCTGCTATATTTGCCGTTACGGTATAAGTTCCTGCATTGATAGCCTCATTTGATTGCTGACTATCATCTTTATTATAATAGGACAGTGTAATTTCATCTTTTATATCTTCAATTTTACATTCTAAAGGGGCTTTTTGTGCTGTTCCATTATATGTTAAATCTGTTGGGGTAAAAGCAAAGTCCCGATTTGTAATAGGCTTGAATTCCTTATTATTATTATTATTTTTGTCAAAATAATAGGTCTGTGTTGTATCTCCGACAGAAATAGTGTGTGTTTTACCGGTTAGCCATGCGTACAGATTTTTATTATTAGGGTCAACAGCTATATGACTATATGGACTCCAAGGAGTATCATCTATAAATATTGGATCGTTTTCTTCATTAGGAATGGTGCAGAGATACACTTCTGGGCTATCTGGGTTGTAGTTACCAGCGCTATCTAAAGTCTGGTGAGGAATGCAACCAATGTTTTTGGCATTTACAGAACCGCCACTAATGGTAATGTTACTGCAAGAGCCTCTGCGGCCTGTAAGAAAGGCGGCACGACCACTGCCAATGTCGGTGCCATTAGTAGAACTAGCATTTACAGAACCGTTGATAATGGTAATATTACTACAAGAGCCGTTGGAGTCATTGGCATAGCCACTGCCAATGCCGGCACCCTCAGTAGAACCAGCATTTACAGAACCGCCATTAATGGTAATATTACTACAAGAGCCGCTGGAGCCATCGCCAAAGCCACTGCCAATGCCGGCACCCCAAAAAGAACTAGCATTTACAGAACCACCATTAATGGTAATGTTACTGCAAGAGCCGCTGGAGACATTGCCAAAGCCACTGCCAATGCCGGCACCAAAACCACTCTTGCTATAATCAGTAAAATAAGTCTGGACAGTTAATGTTCCTGGTGTAGTGTTTGTAGCGTTATCTATTGTAAGGTTGGCATTATTATCTTTCTGTAAGGCTGCGGAATCCCGGTGCTTTGATATAAGTTTATTTTCGTTTTCTAAATATATGCAGACTTGAGCTTGAACATCAGATGTAATTTGCAATGCTGGTCCAGAAGCTGTCTCGATGTTTACGTTATTCAGATAAACCTTAACTGTTCCTGAATCAATATTATCAATTATGATGGGAGCATCATTAGGACTCTTACCATTAAATCTGTACGAACCAACAGAGGTTATTTCCCATTTTCCATTGTTTTTGTTATAAGGCTTATTGTTAATTTCGTCCATATTAATTTCATTTATATGGTCTGTTCCGTCTGCAGTAGCCGGCATAATATTTGCTTCATTGCTAAATTCAGGTATACTCTCTGAACTGAACACAGATAATTCTTCTTCTGTTTCTTCTATTACTTCCTGATTATCATCGGAAAAGATTTCAGGAGTTTCTTCGGATACCTCTTCCAGATTCCCGGAAGTAAATTCCCCCGCCAATATAGTCTGGGGGAGCATGTTTGTGGAACACAGTGCAAGTGCCATAACTCCGGCTAATAATTTCTTTCTCATAAAGATCGCCTCCCTGTTATAAAATATATGTTTGTAGGGATATTATACATCATGGAATGAAATTATATAATGCCCGTTAGAAGGCAAAAAAGTGCCTTTTTGCTATTATTTATTTACAAATGGTTTCAATTCTTCGCGTTTTTCTATATCCAACAGATGGAAAATGCGGGAAAGATAATGTTTGATCGTATTGGGTGACAGAGACAGTTGTTTTGCGATTTCCTGATTGGTCCAGCCTTTGCTTGCGAGCATGGCTATGGAGTATTCCATAGGCGTTAGTTTATCTGTAACAGAGGACTGAAGCTGGGGATTATGAATAGCCATCCAACCACGACTGAAGGCAATAACTGCCTGGGAAAGCTGTCTGTAACTCTCCGGTTCTGCAGGTTTGATGCAGGCTTCAATCTGTCCAAGCATCAATCCATGATGTTCGATAAAAGGTTCCAGAAATCCATCCGGTTTTGCCATGTTCCATGCTTTTATCAGAGCTTCTCTGGCCTCATCCTGCTGTTTCAGGTTGATCAGACACATAATGATCACGCAGTAGAGATATTCCATGGCAACAGGATAACAGCCGTCAAGCATCAGAAAGACAGACTGGCATAATCCCAGTGCCCGTGTATATTCTTTGTGAAGATAAGCGTTATGAGCGAGTACATAAACAGCATAGGCGCGAAGCCCTGAAGGTAAAGATGGCAGAAAATCCTGAAGAGGAGGAAGTCCGTCTGTGGGAAGATGCATCAGTACCATGGCCAGATAGTTGGCAAAAACACAGGAAGCCATGATTCCTTTTGGTGCAGAACTGTTTTTTGCAACAAGAAGACATTCCTGGATATTTCTGAATCCCATTCTGGAGGCAGATGGATTTCCAAGAGTAAGATTGGAAAAAGAATATAAAAGTGCTGCGGACAGGCGCAGACAGAGATCCTTGTCCTGGAGATAAAGTTCCGCAATATTTCTGCATTCTTCTGCACGTCCCGAGAAATAATATAATTCAGCCTGTGCAATCTGCCGTTGATCCAAATCCTGAAAATTGTCTACAGTAGCCTGTGCCTGTCCGGGAGTAAAAGAACTGTTCATCAAGGGCATAAGACGGGAAAGAGCAGAATCCTGAAAATTATCTGATGAATTCATTGTAAAAACACATCCTTATATAATAGTAACAAACCGGAACCGGTATCAGCGTAAACAGTCCGGTGTAAATGTGAGAACTAAAAGGAAGCCCTGTCTGGCAGTGCAGCGGGCTTCATTATTATTGTCTGTTAAGGAAATAAAATTAACATCCTCTTGATTTCATAAAGTCAAGAACCTCTTCTTTGGTGGACATAACGCGAAGAGCACCCTTGCGTGTGGTGATCAGAGAAGCTGCCGCATTTGCGAATGTGAGCAGTTCTTTTAAGTTCTCTTCTGTCAGATTGTCCAGACCATGTTCCAGAACATAGTTTAAGGAACTTGCGCAGAAGGTATCGCCTGCACCTGTTGTCTCGATAGTCTTTTCCTGAAGGAAAGGAGCAGCCTCTACTTTCATATCTTTGTAGTAAGCACGGCTTCCGTCTTTTCCAAGTGTGATAAGGATAAGCGGAATGTTATATTTCTCTTTCAGAAGTGCGGCACCTTTGTCATAGTCTGTAGTTCCGAACAGGAATTCAACTTCGTTATCTGAGATTTTCAGAATATCGCATTTGCCAAGGCCGTATTCAATCTCTGCCTTTGCGTCATCCAGAGATTTCCATAATGGCGGACGAAGGTTCGGGTCGAAGCTGACGATACATCCGGCTTCTTTTGCAACATCGATGGCATAGCGGGTTGCTTCGCGTACTCCTTCGTGAGTGGAAGAAAGAGTTCCGAAGTGGAAGATTCTGGAATCTCTGATCAGGTCTTCCTGGATTTCATCTTTGGTGAGCATCATATCTGCACCCGGGTTACGGTAGAAGGAGAAATCTCTGTCTCCGTCAGGATAAGTATGTACGAAGGCAAGTGTTGTGTGTACTTCGTTGTCGATCACAAGGTTGCGGGTATCGATCCCTACTTCCTCTACAGCATTCTTAAGCTGGGTTCCGAACATGTCGTTTCCGACTTTGCCGATAAATGCAGTTTTTTTGCCAAGCTTCTCAAGCATTGCAAGCACGTTGCATGGAGCACCGCCCGGATTGGCTTCCAGCATTGGATTTCCCTGTGCGCTGCTTCCGTTTTCAGTAAAGTCAATCAATAATTCGCCTAATGCGGTTACGTCAAAGGCTTTGTTTCCCATTTTGTATCCTCCTTGTTGTGATGGAAAGAAGCATAGTATCCGGAACAAGATTCTTTCCATAGTTAATAACATAAATTTAGCGCAGGAAAGGGAATTTGTCAAACAATTTTCTTTATTTTTTTGTGCAAAGATGCTAAAATAAACATAACTTGATTTGTTATTGTTTACAGGTGACGTTTAATGTACCATAAATACGCTGCCGGTAAGGGTAACCGATCATCGTATTTCTGACAATCGGGGAGGTAACGCAGCTATGGACGAAAAAGTATACGGCTATATGGACTGGCCGAGGATTGAAGCTATTGTGTATGGAGAGGAAACTGCTCCCAGAGATGTGATGGGACCAAGGATCACACAGGACGGAGTTCTTATTCAGGGATTTTTTCCTGATGCAGAGGAAGTAAATGTGATCAGCGGAAAGAAAACTTATGTCTGCGAGAAAGAGGACGAGGCCGGATATTTTGCAGTATTGCTTCCTGTACGCAAGGTGCCGGAATACAGATTTCTTATAAAAATGGGAGAGACAGAGAAAGAATGTTATGATCCCTATGCTTTTCCATGCCAGATCACAGAGGAAGAGGAGAAGGCTTTCTGCGCAGGTGTTTATTATGAGGCATATAAGAAGCTGGGCGCTCATCCAATGGAGATTAAAGGAGTGAAAGGTACTCTTTTTGCTGTCTGGGCTCCGAACGCAGTGAGTGTAAATATTGCAGGTGATTTTAATGGATGGATTGGACGTGCAACTATTATGCATCGTATGCCTATGTCCGGTATCTTTGAGCTGTTTGTACCCGGGGTAGAGGCAGGGACACATTATAAATATGAAATTAAAGTCAAAGGCGGCGAAGTTCTGTTAAAGGCTGATCCTTATGGGAACAGTGCAGACCATGATCCTGAGGGAGCATCTGTGGTAGCAGATGTAAGTGCTTTTCAGTGGAATGACGGAGACTGGATGAAAGAGCGTCACAGATTTGATGACAGGAAACAGCCGGTTTCTATATACGAAACATCTCTGGAGGAATGGAAATCCGCTGAGGAGCTGGTGGAATTTCTGGCAGAGGAAGATTTTACCCATGTGGAACTCCATCCTGTGATGGAATACCTGGATGATATTACAGGTGGTTATTCTACATATGCATATTATGCACCTACTTCCAGATTTGGAAGCGTGGCGGATTTTCAGAAGCTGGTAGATGATCTGCATCAGGCGGGGGTCGGTGTGATCCTGGACTGGACACCTGCACAGTTCCCGCGTTATGCCTCCGGTCTGGAGAAATTTGACGGAACACCTCTTTATGAGAGACAGAATCCGGCAGAGGCCATTCATCCGTTCTGGGGGACACTGCTCTATAATTACGGAAGCCCTATGGTGAAAGATTTCCTGATCTCCAATGCCTGCTTCTGGGCTGAGGTCTACCATGCTGACGGTCTGCGTATGGACGATGTGGATGCCATGCTGTATCTGGATTATGGCAGAAATCCGGGAGAGTGGACACCTAATATTTACGGAACCAATGAAAATCTGGATGCTCTGGAATTTCTGAAGCATCTGAATTCTGTGATAAAGGAGAGAAATCCCGGATTGCTTTTAGTTGCTCAGGAGAACGGACTCTGGCCGGAGCTGACAGACAGTGTGGAGAATGACCATCTGGGATTTGACTATAAATGGAGTGGCGGATGGACAAAAGATCTGCTTGAATACCTGAGCAAGGATCCTATTGAGAGAAAGAATTACCATGATCAGCTGACCATGTCCATGCTCTATGCATACTGCGAACATTATATTCTGACGCTTGGCAGCAGGGATGTTGGTACATTGAAGGATTTCGCGGATAAGCTGCCGGGAAGTGAAGAACAGAAGAATGCGCAGATCAGAGAGGCTTATGCTTATATGATGCTTCATCCGGGATGCAAGATGATGGCACCGGATAAAGATATGCCAAAGGAACTGGAAGTATTTGTCAAAGACCTCAATAATATGTATCTTGCTCATCCTGCACTTTATCAGCTGGATGATGAATATGATGGATTTGAATGGGTTCAGCTGATGAAGTATGAGGAGAATGTGATCGCATTCATGAGAAAGACAGAGAAACCGGAAGAAACTATTCTGGCTGTCTGCAATTTCGCGGCAATCCCATATGAAAACTACAATGTGGGAGTTCCTTTTGCCGGCAAATATAAAGAAATCTTTAACAGTGATGATAAAAAGTACGGTGGTAATGGTGTAGTAAATACGAGAGTTAAAGCGGCGAAGAAGGCTGAGTGTGATGAGAGAGAGTATTCCATCACATTGAAGCTTCCGGCACTTGGCGTGGCAGTCTTTACCTGCACTCTGGAAGAAACTAAGAAAAAGCCTGCTGCCGAGCACAGCCAGATCAAGAAATCCATCACCAAGACAAGAACTGTACGAAAGGCTGCCGGGAAAACAAAAGCGACTGTAAAAACTGCAGTGAAACCGGTGACGAAAAAGGTGACAAAAGAAGCACCCCAAATAGTGAATAAAACGGAGGAGAAAATACCGGTTAAAAAGGACTTGACAGAGAAGAAATAATATTATAAACTAAATGCTGTGGCTGTCAGAATTATCAATTTCTGACAGATTACAGCATAAGCTGAAATAGCTCAGTCGGTAGAGCACTTCACTCGTAATGAAGGGGTCGTGAGTTCGAGTCTCATTTTCAGCTTGTTTAAAAAGCTTCTAAAACTAAGAGTTTTGGGAGCTTTTTGTATGACAATAGAATTTCATATTTTATTGTATAAATCTGAAGGGAGGAAAGGCAATGGCAGAAGAAAAGAAAATTGTATGTATGGTAACTTCATACAAAAAAGGAACCATTGCTGTTTCCCATGCAGGAGTGCGTTCTGACTGGATGGAGCAGGACGGACCAGCAGATTGTGTAAGAGAGAAGATATTTGCCGTTGGATGGAAAATTCGTCCAGGGGCTGTTTTTGCTTATAGAAAAACAACAGAGAGATACGGACATTATCTGATCAGCGGGTTGTAAAATCCTCAGGTATGTGTCTGTATCTTTTTGTACTTATACAAATATATGAGTATTTAACTGTAAAACAGTCGCTTATGTGGAATTTTATAACTAAAAGCAGATGATTTTATCTGTCTGATCTCACAGGAAAGGAGAATACTATTGCCGGATATTTTACTGGAATTAAAGAATATAAAAAAGAGTTTTACTCCCGGGGAAGATGTTCTGGATGATATCTGTCTTACTGTTGCCAGAGGAGAATTTGTCACTCTTCTTGGTTCATCCGGATGCGGTAAGACTACTACGTTGCGTATTATTGCTGGTCTGGAACAGACAGACAGTGGAAGTGTATGGATCAATGGTCAGGATGTGACAAAACTGCCTCCTGATAAACGGGATGTAAATACTGTATTTCAAAATTATGCTCTTTTTCCGCATATGAATGTGGCGGAAAACATAGGGTATGGACTGAAGCTGCGAAAAGTTCCCAGAGGAGAGATCAAAAAGAAAGTCGCACAGATGCTGGAACTGGTGCAGCTTGAAGGATATGAAAAAAGAAAGCCTTCCGAACTCTCGGGCGGTCAGAAACAGAGAGTTGCCATTGCGAGAGCACTGGTGAATAATCCCAAAGTACTGCTTCTGGATGAGCCGCTGGGAGCACTGGATCTGCAGCTTCGTCGTGCGATGCAGATAGAACTGAAGCATCTGCAGAAGAAACTGGGAATTACATTTATCTATATCACTCATGATCAGGAAGAAGCTATCAACATGTCTGACAGGATTGCGGTGATGAAGGACGGACGTATTGAGCAGATCGGAACACCGGATGAGATCTATAATCATCCAAAGACCAGTTATGTAGCAACATTTGTAGGAAATGCCAATATCCTGCATGGGGCTGCAGAGAGAATTCAGGGAGAGAATGCAATCGTAAAGATTGGAAATGACAGGGTAATTGTAAAGCTTGAAACAAGTCAGCAGAATACAGAGGATACAGGGGTAAAACAATACCTGTCAGCCGGAGAAAAAGTAACTCTGGCTGTGAGAAGCGAAAATATATTGTTACAGGAAACTGCTGTAATCGGTGATACCGGTACAGATTACAGAGACGCTGTTGATATAAGTGTGGCAGACGGAAGTTTGGATGCACATAATAAGAATAGTGTATCAGGTTTACAGGCAACTGTTACAGAGAAGAATTTCGCAGGAGGTCAGCTTCGTGTAACTCTGAAGCTGAGCGATGGTACACAATTGATCGCCAGCAGATACGGAATCGACGCATTCGTCGCAGAAGGCCAGACAGTAAGATGCAGTTTTCTGCCGACAGATGCAGTACTGGTAGACAGGGAGGACATTCATGAAGAAGCGTAGAAACCGTTCTGACAGTTCTGCATGGATGGCACTTCCACTGTACATTTTTACCATTGTATTTGTGGTATGCCCCCTTATCTATATGGTGGCGCTTAGTTTTGCTACGCCGTCCAGAGGATTTGGGGTGACCTGGAAATTTACGCTGGACAATTACAGAAATATTCTGGAACCTGTATATCTGAACACATTTGTGGAATCACTGAAACTGGCATTTACCAGTACGATAGTGATTGCTTTGATCGGTTATCCGTTCGGGTATTTTATGGCGAGGCTGCCGGAGCACAGAAAGAAAAAGGCACAGCTTCTATTGTCCACGCCGTTCTGGGTAAATTCCCTGATCCGTCTGTATGGCTGGATCATTATTCTGCAGAAAAAAGGACTTTTGAATTTTGTATTGATAAAACTCGGGATTATTGAGAAACCGCTGTCCATCCTGTACAGCTATCCGGCAATTGTGATCGGTATGATTTATGTACTTCTCCCGTTTATGATCATGTCTGTATACTCCAGCGCAGAGAAGCTGGACTGGTCTTATGTGGAGGCTGCCAGAGACCTTGGGGCATCCAGAATACAGGCATTTTTTACCATAACACTGAAGCTTACACTGCCCGGACTGCTTTCGGGTGTGATCCTGACTTTCGTGCCATCCATGGGACTGTTCTTTATTGCAGATATCCTGGGTGGAAATAAAGTGGTACTTGTCGGAAGCCTGATCCAGGATCAGATGACAAGAGGAAGTAACTGGCCATTTGCAGCAGCACTTGCTGTGGTGATGATGGTACTTACAACTGTACTGATCATGATCTACAGGAAAGTGACAAATGCCAGAGAATTGGAGGGAATCGGATGAAAAAGAATTCAAGATTTGCCGGATTTTATATGGGGCTGATTTTCTTCCTGATGTATCTCCCTATTGCAGTAGTGATCGTTTTCTCATTTAATGAATCCAAACTGCCAGTGAAATTTACAGGCTTTTCCCTGAAATGGTATCAGGAACTTTTCCATGACAGAGCAATGCTGGAAGCACTGGTGAACAGTCTGATCCTTGGGGTATTAAGCTGTCTGGTTAGTGCAGTGATCGGTACTCTGGGTGCAGTTGGGTTATCAAGGATTCACTGGAAGTCAAAAGGGGCGCTGGAATATATTTCCATATTGCCGTTAATGATACCGGAGATTATCCTTGGTATGGTGCTGATGGCATTCTTTTATATGCTGAACCTGCCCTTTGGCATGCTGACACTGTTAATAGGTCATACGGTATTCTGTGTGCCCTATATTCTGATGGAAGTGAAGGCAAGACTGGCAGGCATGGATCCGGCGCTGGAAGAGGCAGCCAGAGATCTGGGGGCAGGACCTTTTCGGGCTTTCCGGGATATTACGTTGCCCTTAATTATGCCGGCGGTAATTTCAGGTTCGCTGCTTGCGTTTGCCATGTCTATGGATGATGTGGTAATAAGTATTTTTGTAAACGGACCGCGTCTGTCTACGCTGCCGATCAAGGTGTACACACAGCTGAAAACGGGAGTGACGCCGGAGATCAATGCGTTGTGTACCATTCTGCTGGCAGCTACACTGGTTATTTTTATTGTTTATTCACTGATAACAAAGAAGAAAAAATAAATGCTATAGCAACAAAAATAGAATACATTCAGAGGAAGGAAAAGATGATGAACAAACTGATTGAGTTAAAAAATCTGACCAAGAATTTTGATGATCAGCAGGTTTTGCGCGGCATCAATCTGGATATTTACGAAAAGGAATTCCTGACGCTTTTGGGACCCAGCGGATGTGGAAAGACAACCACTCTTCGAATCATTGCAGGCTTTGAAGAACCAAGTGACGGAGAAGTACTGTTTAACGGGATTGAGATTTCCAAGCTTCCCCCGTACAAGAGAGAGGTTAATACTGTGTTTCAGAAGTATGCTCTTTTTCCTCATTTAAATGTGGCGGAGAACATCGGTTTCGGGCTGAACCTGAAGAAGGTCGATAAAACTGTCATCGCCCAGAAGGTGGAGCGTATGCTGAAGATGGTTGGTCTGGAAGGCTTTGGGAAAAGAGATGTAACTCTGCTCTCCGGTGGACAGCAGCAGCGAGTGGCCATTGCCAGAGCTCTGGTAAATGAGCCGAAGGTTCTGCTTTTAGATGAACCCCTGGGTGCACTGGATGCAAAGATCCGTAAACAGATGCAGGTAGAATTAAAGAAGATCCAGCAGGAAGTTGGCATCACTTTCATTTATGTTACCCATGACCAGGAAGAAGCCCTGTCCATGTCAGATACGGTTGTTGTTATGAATAACGGTGAGATTCAGCAGATTGGCTCTCCTACAGATATCTACAATGAGCCGGAAAACCGTTTTGTTGCAGGCTTTATCGGTGAATCTAATATTATCGAGGGAACCATGATCCGTGATTATCTGGTTGCTTTTGACGGATTTGAGTTTGAATGTGTGGATAAGGGATTTGAAGATAATGAAGAGATTGAAGTTGTATTAAGACCTGAGGATCTGGATATCGTAGATCCCGGTCAGGCAAAGATCAGGGGAATCGTGCGCAATATTACCTTCAAGGGTGTGCATTATGAAATCCTGATCGAGACAGAGCTTCGTACTTATATGGTTCATACCACAGATTATGCGGAAGTCGGAAGGGAAGTGGGACTGAAATTCGGGCCTGAAGACATCCATGTTATGTGTAAGATGGGAAGCTACTGATGAAACAGTACAGAAATCTTATCAAACCATATCTTGTGTGGGCATTTGTGGTCATTGTCATCCCGCTGATACTGATCGCATTATATGCATTTACAGAAGACGGAAACGAGGTGCTGACGTTCTCCTTTACCCTGGAGAATTTCCGCAAATTCCTGGAAGCTACGTATATGAGCGTTATTTTCAAGTCCTTTAAGCTTGGAATCCTGACGACGGTCATCTGTCTGGGACTTGGCTATCCGCTGGCATATATTATTTCCAAATGTCCGGAAAAATCCCAGAGTCTTCTGATCCTGCTGGTAACTATTCCGGAATGGATCAATATGCTTCTGCGTACCTATGCATGGATGAACCTGCTGTCAGACAATGGTATCATCAACCATTTGCTTGGATTACTGGGGATTTCCCCGGTGACAATGATGTATACGGACTTTTCCGTAGTGGTTGGTCTGGTCTGTAACTTTATGCCATTTATGATCATCCCGATCCACACATCCCTGAGCAAGATGGATAAATCCTTTATCGAGGCTGCCTATGACCTGGGTGCAAATAAATTCCAGACCTTCACAAAGGTTATCTGGAAATTGTCCATCCCCGGCGTGCTCAATGGAATCATGATGGTATTCCTGCTGTCTATTTCCACATTCGTTATTCCGAAACTTCTCGGAGGCGGACAGTACATGCTGATCGGTAACCTGATCGAGTCTCAGTTTATCTCTGTTGGCGACTGGAACTTCGGAAGTGCGATTTCTCTGATTCTGGCTGTGCTCATTCTGATCTTTATGAGCCTGATGAAGAAGATGGATAAAGATGAATAAGGGAGGACGGCATGAAACGTAATAATAAATTTTTCTCAATGTTATATGTAGTACTCTGCCTTGCTTTCTTTTACCTGCCGATCCTGGTGACGATGATCTTTTCCTTTAACTCATCCAAGTCACTGACCAGATTTACAGGCTTTTCCCTGCGCTGGTATCAGGAACTTCTCGGTAACGGGGAAGTAATTAAGGCAGTTTATGTATCTGTTACCATTGCGATCATTGCGACCATTGTTTCTACAATACTTGGAACCATTACAGCGATCGGTTTATCCAAATCAAAGAAGGTAATCAAGGAACTGCTTTTGAATATTAATAATATCCCGATTCTGAATCCTGAGATCGTAACTGCCATCAGTCTGATGCTCTTGTTCTCTTCTCTGGGATTTCGAAAAGGATATCTGACTATGCTGCTGGCACATATTGCGTTCTGCACCCCGTATGTAATTACCAGCGTTTATCCGAAGGTAAGGGCTCTGGATCCGAATATGGCAAATGCTGCCATGGACCTTGGGGCAACACCTTTTCAGGCTCTGACAAAGGTTATCGTGCCGATGATCAAAGAGGGTATTTTCGCAGGCGCGCTGCTTGCATTTACCATGTCATTTGATGATTTCGTTATTTCCTATTTCGTATCAGGAAATGGTGTAAAGAATATCTCTATTGTTGTATATAATATGACAAAGCGTATCAATCCGACGATCAATGCTTTGTCAACCATCGTGATCGTAGTCATCATCGTGGTACTGCTTTTGTCCAATCTGCTTCCGAAGTTTAAGAATAAAGCCAGAAAGCTGAACAGGAAAGCAGTAAAAATTGTCTCTGTAGTTCTGGTTGTTGCCGTTACGGCAGGGCTGATCAAATGGGGATTCGTGGCGCAGTCCACTCATGTGCTGAAAGTTTACAATGCAGGAGAGTACATGGATCTTTCCCTGCTGGAGGATTTCGAAAAAGAATATGATTGTACCATCGTATACGAGACTTTTGAGTCAAATGAGATGATGTACACCAAGCTTTCAAGCGGTGAGACTTATGATGTGCTGATCCCGTCTGATTACATGATTGAGAGACTGATCAAAGAAGAATATCTGCAGGCACTTGACTGGAAAGAAATTCCGAATAAGAAAAATCTGCTGAATGATGTCATGAACCAGAGCTATGATCCGGGCAACCGTTATTCCTGTCCGTATTTCTGGGGAACAGTAGGAATCCTTTATGATAAGACAGTAGTAGATGAGGCTGATCTGAAAGATGGCTGGAATCTTCTGTGTAATCCGAAATATAAAGGAAATATTTACATGTATGATTCTGAGAGAGATTCCTTTATGATAGCATTAAAAGCACTTGGGTATTCCATGAATACTACAAATGAGTCTGAGATCGAGGAGGCTTATCAGTGGCTGATCGATCAGCGTGACACTATGGATCCGATCTATGCAGGTGATGATGTGATCGACAACATGATTTCAGGAAACAAAGCGCTGGCAGTTGTGTACTCCGGAGATGCATCTTACATTATCAGTGAAAACCCGAATCTGGACTACTTCACACCGGAACAGGGAACCAACAGATGGTATGATGCAATGGTTATCACAAAGGACTGCAGTGAGGTACAGCTTGCCCATGAATTCATCAATTTTATGATCAGTGATAAATCTGCTCTTTCCAATACGGAAGAAGTAGGGTATACTTCTACAGTGAAGAGTGCTTTTGAAACAATGAAGGAGGGGGATTATGCCGGGATCAGTTCTTATATTCCGGATACAACCAACCCGAATAACGAAATCTTTGCTTATCAGCAGCCAAAGATCAAGCAGAAATTTGCGGAACTCTGGACAAAAGTAAAAGCAAAGTAAAAAAGGATAGCCGCTGTCTGCCGATACAGTGGAAGGCGGACAGTGACTGATATAGACAACAATGCAGAGCATAAGAAGGGAGATCATTTATGAAAAAAAGAGTACTTGCAGTAGTGATGTGTGCATTAATGGCCGGATCTGTATTTACCGGATTTAAGGATGCAGGAGATGATAAAGAACTTGTACTTTTTACATGGGAAGGAATGTTCCCGCAGGAAGTTCTGGACGATTTTGAAAAAGAGACAGGTGTTAAGGTTGTTTATTCAAACTTCGATACAGATGAAACCATGCTTGAGAAGCTTTCCATGGCAAAGGGCGGCGACTATGATATCGTGATCGCAGATGATTATATTCTGGAAACTGCGATCCAGGAAGGACTTGCAGAGAAGCTTGACAAGGATTCTCTGGAGAATATCAAAAATATCAACCCATTATATCAGGGACAGTTCTATGATCCAGACGATGAATACACAGTTCCTTACGGAGCAGGCATCCCGCTGATCGTTTATGATCCGGAACAGGTGGATATTGATATCAAAGGATATAAAGACCTCTGGGATCCGTCTCTTGAGGACAGCATTGCACTGACTGCAAACTATCGTGTGCTCAATGGTATCACCCAGCTTTCCATGGGCGAGAGCATGAATGAAGAGGACGTTGACGTGATCAAGAAAACAGGAGAGAAGCTTCTGGAACTTGCTCCGAATGTACGTCTGATCCAGGATGACAATACACAGAATGCACTTCTCAACGGAGAAGCAAGTGTTGCATTTCTTTATACCTCTCAGGTAACAGCTGCTCTGGCTGAGAATCCTGATCTGAAGGTGGTATATCCGGAAGAAGGACTTGGATTTGGTATTATGGGTATGTTTATTCCAAGTGAAGCGCCGGACAAAGATGCGGCATATTCTTTCATGGATTACATCATGCAGCCGGAGGTTGCAGCGAAATGTACAGACTATATCGGCTATTACAGCACAAATAAAGCAGCAGATGAGCTGGTAAATCCGGATCTGGTAGTTCCGGATGACGTTACAAAGGGCGAGATCGTCCAGAATGTAAGCCAGGACGCAGACGCACAGTATCAGAAGAACTGGACTGAATTTAAGGCTGCCTGCGACTAAGGGGTTAATCAACTAAGGAGTTAATATGGATGTTTACAAGGGAACCGGTGCCTTTTCCGGAATTGCCATCGGTAAGATACTGTATTATCATAAAAGCGAATATCAGATGCGCCAGTACGAAATCACAGATGTGAAAACAGAGCTGAATATTTTCCGGCAGGCGCGCACCAGAGTCATGGAACAGCTGGAGGATTTATATGAAAAAAACTGCATAATTCAGGGAACCCAGGCAGAGATTTTTCTCAGACAGAAGAATCTGCTGGAGGGAAAAAGCTTTCAACGTGCCATTGAGAGTGTCATACAGAGTGAAAAAGTAAATTCTGCCTATGCGGTAATGACTACAAGGGACGAGATGCTTAAAACTTTCAGAACTCTGGAAGAGCCTGCGATTAAAGAACGGCTGGATAATATGCGGGAGATTTCCGACCGCCTGATCGGTGAACTGGGAGGTATCTCTCCCAGGATAGATCTTGGAGATGAGCCTGTGATCGTTGTGACGGAGAGTATCACACCAACAGAACTGATGGAGATGGATAAGGATAAACTGATGGCTATTGTTACCCATCATGGTTCCGATATGTCTCATGCTGCCATTATGGCAAAAACAATGAATATCCCGGCTCTGCTGGAAATTGACACAGATTCGGAGTGGGACGGACGGCAGGCTATTGTGGACGGATATACTGGAACTTTGTATATTGATCCGGATGAAGAGGTAAAAAAAGAATATGAGATCCGCAGGCAGGCTGATAAAGAAGAAAGAGAAGAACTTCTGAAATTAAGGAGAGAACCGGATATCACAAAAGATGGCAGAAAAATTGAAATCTATGCCAATATCGGAAATATGGATGACCTGAACAGTGTGCTGTATTACGGAGCTGCCGGGATTGGTCTTCTGCGCAGTGAATTCCAGTATCTTGGAAGAGAAAATTATCCTCGTGAAAATGAGTTGTTTCTTGCATACAAAAAGATTGCGGAGACTATGGGAGAAAAGCTCACTGTGATCCGTACGGCAGATCTCGGAGCAGACAAGCAGGCAGAATATCTGAATATCCCGGACGAGACAAATCCGATCATGGGGAACAGAGGAATCCGTCTCTGCCTTGACAGAAAAAGAATGTTCAAGGCACAGCTTCGGGCAATTTTCAGGGCGAGTGCCTATGGAAACCTGGCGCTGATGTATCCGATGATCAGCTCAGAAGAGGAAATGGATGAGATCGAAGAGATTATCCGGGAAGTAAAGATCGGGCTGGATGAAAAAGGAATTCCGTATAAACATATTAAGACAGGAATCATGATCGAGACTCCGGCAGCAGTCATGATCAGCCGGGAGCTTGCCAGAAGAGTGGATTTCCTGAGTCTTGGAACCAATGACCTGAGTCAGTATACACTGGCGATGGACAGACAGAATCCGCTTCTGCGCAAGAAATATAATGACCATCACCCGGCAGTGCTGCGTATGATTCAAATGGTGATCGAAGCGGGACATGCAGAAAATAGACGTGTCTGTATCTGCGGGGAACTTGCAGCAGACACTGCCCTGACAGAAGAATTTCTGAGGATGGGTGTGGACTGTCTCTCTGTAGTGCCGGCATGTATTTTGCCGGTAAGAAAAGCACTGAGACAGGTGGATCTGTCCGGAGATGATAAAGGTGCGTGAATTTGGTGAAAAGTAAAGTGGTATTACTTCCCTGCCGGGAATATGATGAAGAAAAAATCTATATGCTGCTGAAACAGGGGCTGGATTTTCTGGGTGGAGTGGAGACTCTGATTCCAAAGGATGCGAAGATCCTGCTGAAGCCGAATCTGCTGAAAAAAGCAGAGGTAGAGAAAGCAGTGATCACACATCCGGTTGTAGTAGGAGTTTTTGCGGGAATCCTGCGTGAAAGTGGGTATGAGAATATTGTGCTTGCAGATTCCTGCGGTCATGGAACCACTCAGGCAGTGATTCGCGGAACAGGAATGGATACTTATCTGGAGAAATATCATATTCCGGCTGTTGATTATTCTGAGGGCGTGAAAACTGCTTATCCGCAGGGAGTCCAGGCAAAGGAATTTATCCTGCCAAAAGAACTGTTGGAGCAGGACTGTGTGATTTCCCTGAGCAAGATGAAAACACATGCATTAGAACGTATCACCGGTGCGGTTAAGAACAGCTATGGGTTTGTATATGGATTCCATAAAGCGAAGGGGCACACGCAGTACCCGAGTGCAGACAGCTTTGCCAGAATGCTTATTGATCTGAATAAATGTGTGGCACCGAAGCTGTATGTGATGGATGGGATCGTGGCCATGGAGGGCAACGGACCGGGTTCGGGAGATCCGGTTCCTATGAATGTACTGCTGATGTCCACAGATCCGGTTGCACTGGACAGTGTATTCAGCCGTCTGGTTTATCTGAAACCGGAGATGGTTCCGACGAACTATCATGGCGAGAAAATGGGACTTGGTACATGGAAAGAAGAGGAGATTACCCTTCTGACACCAGACGGGGAGATTTCCATGGCAGAGGCAGTGAAAAAATACGGAAATCCGGCTTTTAATGTAGACCGCACAGAAGTGCGAAAGAATATCTGGACAAGAATGGCGGGAGCGTTAAACATTTTTCAGAAAAAACCATATATAGAAGCTGATAAATGTGTCCGCTGCGGGATCTGTGTGCAGAGCTGTCCGGTTCCGGGGAAAGCTGTGGATTTCAGAAAAGGCAAAGGAAAGCCGCCGGTATATGATTACAGAAAGTGTATCCGCTGTTTCTGCTGCCAGGAGATGTGCCCGAAAAAAGCAATCAAAGTGAAGTAGATGAAAAGCAGATAATAAAAAGCGCAACTGTTTATAGAATTGCCATGGTATTTTCGCAGGATCAGGACAGAGGAAAGCCGGACAATTACCAAAAAGCACATAACAGAGGATGAGAATATCTCGGATTGAGACAGATTCTATCCTAAGTTATGTGCTTTTTTGAGTCATATCCCTCTTTAACCGAATCAGGAAAGTTCCCTGCTTTGGCTGCGAATATTCGTTATTCGTCTGACTATGGCTGTCGAAGATACAAAATCTATCTTCCGAGGCTTCTGCTTATCTCGCGGATGAATTCCGGAGTAGTACCACAGCATCCTCCGACAACAGACGCACCATTTTCGATCAGAACCTTCATATGTTCTGCAAAGCTTTTGGCGTCCATACTGTAAATGGCATTTCCCTGATCATCAATCGTCGGCATACCGGCATTAGGTTTGGCGATGACAGGAATGGATACGTTCTCTTTGATATTGCGGACAACGGATACCAGCTGGTCAGGTCCTACAGAACAGTTGATCCCAACTGCCACAGCACCTGCACCCTCAAGGGCGATCGCAGCCTCCACAGCATTTCCTCCGCTGAAAATGCTTCCGTCAGCTTCTACGGTCATTGTACACATTACAGGAAGAGAACTTATGGATGCAGCAGCATCCAGTGCAGCAAGTGTTTCCTCGATATTGATCATGGTTTCCGCAGCGATCAGATCAACACCTGCATCTTCAAGAACCTTAATCTGTTCACAGTATGTTTCATATGCCATCTCATAGGTGAGATCACCGGCAGGCTCCATCATCTTTCCGGTTGTGGTAATATCACCGGCAACATAGACCTTATGTCCTACTGCCTCTCTGGAAATATTTACAAGTGCATGGTTCATTTCCGCAAGCTTATCCTGCAGTCCGTGAAGTCCGAGACTGTAACGGTTTCCGCCGAAAGTAGGTGCGTATACGATCTGGCTTCCTGCTTCAACATAAGCCTTTTGCAGATTCTGCAGAACTTCTTTGTGCTCCATGATCCATGCTTCTGTACAGATTCCTCTTGGCATTCCGGCGGCCATAAGATTGGAACCGGTAGCACCGTCGAGCAGTACAACATCCTGTGTCAGCTTCTGAAATTCTTCTCTAGTCATGGAAATTTCCTCCTGTGTTTTTCTATGAAAGTCCTGAGTGGCTGCCATGAATCAGTCATGTCTGCATGGGTAAATTCGTGGATACCGGACAGGATGACTTTCATATACTGTGACATTATAGCACAGCTTTCAGGATAAATGGAGAAAATTAATAAATTTTTATTTCATATGATGCAGTAAAAATTTCATCCTTGTTCAGAGTGTTGATATATTTCTTTTTCGGAAGCTCGCCCTTAAATCCAAAATCATCACAGCGTCCCATCCATGGTTCCAGACATACAAAAGGAGAACCCGGGACGGACCAGATGCCAAAGCTTGGAAATCCATGACAGATCAGTTCCACATAAGGAGTTCCGTCAGGGAAAGCGATGCCGGCCTTTTCAATCTGGTCATCAAAAATAAGGGCATCTTTGTCAAACATGTGAGCATCAATAAGGCAGGAACCATTCTCAAGCTCCAGTGTATAAGCTTTATCTGCGACCGCGGTGCCTGATGACATGTCGATCAGCAGATAGGAGAGGGAATCCCGGCCGTCGAAAGTAAGATGATATTGCTCCTGGGAGCCAATTCCTCCGGCAGGTACATTGAATGCAGGATGGCCGCCAATTGTAAAATACATGGTTTCATCATTAAGGCTGATCACTTCCCAGCATACACTGACCTGGTTCTTCTCCAGAACATGCTTGGTCTTCAGCTCAAAATCATATGGATAATTTTCTCTTGTGGTATCAGAAGATTTCAGCCTATGGGTGATGGAATCAGCAGTCATATCCACGCAGGTAAATTCGCTGTCCCTGGCAAACCCATGCTGACTGGAGGGATATTCGACTCCATTAATACGATAGTGATCCTCAAAATGACGTCCCACATTAGGGAAAAGAACCGGTGCGTGGCGTTTCCAGTAAGCCGGATCTGCCTGCCAGATCACTTCTCTGTTATGTACTTTATCAAAAATGCTGCAAAGCTCAGCACCATGATCGTCTACAGATACTCTAAGATAGTCGTTTTCAATTGTATGGATCATAAATGAATCCTCCTTGATCGATAAATATTGTGTAACTGTTCAGCTGGCAGTATTCTGCAAATCACCGAAGGTGATTTGAAATGCATTTTGGTTCGTAACTGCGAAGGTACCGAATAGTCACGGACATTGATGTCCGACAATTTTTAAAAAGGTTTTGATTGCTATAAGTTGATGCCGGAATCAATCTGTCTATAAGTATAACACATGGGCCGGATTAATTATAGTTATAAATATACAAAAATAGATCTGAAATGTCGTGGTAAATTGAAAAATACACTGATATAGTGACGAAATACAGAAATTATATGTGTAAAAACCACAATAAATGATTGACGAATAAAAAAATATTTGTTACAATTTACCTCAACGAGTCCTGCGGGACCAGAGTGTGTCTGAAAAATTGTGACACACATCTTGCGTAAAGCATTTTTCAGACACACTCTAAGACATAATGAACAAAACGTGAAAACAAGGAGGTCATTGCTATGGCGAAAAAAAGAAATATCATTGTTGGACAATCAGGAGGACCTACTGCAGTAATCAATTCCAGTCTTGCCGGAGTTTATAAGAATGCCATTGAACGAGGATTTGACAAAGTATACGGAATGCTTCACGGCATTCAGGGACTGTTGGATGAACAGTATATTGATCTGTCAACACAGATTCATTCAGAACTGGATATCGAATTACTCAAGAGAACACCATCTGCATTTTTAGGTTCCTGTCGTTACAAGCTTCCTGAGATTCACGAAGATAAAGCAATTTATGAGAAAATTTTTGAGATCTTAAATAAACTG
Source organism: Blautia sp. DFI.3.45 (assembly GCF_020593505.1). Lineage (NCBI taxonomy): Bacteria > Bacillati > Bacillota > Clostridia > Lachnospirales > Lachnospiraceae > Blautia > Blautia sp. DFI.3.45. The sequence goes on along the minus strand of NZ_JAJDMI010000034.1, from coordinate 4,181 downwards.
GATATCTATGCGTTTATCTACATTGGCGGAAATGATTCCATGGATACGATCAAGAAACTGTCTGATTATGCGATTCTCACAGGACAGACTCAGAAGTTCCTTGGTGTTCCGAAAACAATCGACAATGACCTGGCGCTGACAGACCATACACCCGGATTCGGAAGTGCTGCAAAATATATCGGCGCATCCACAAAAGAAGTGATCCGCGATGCATTGGGACTTACTTATAAGAAAAATATGATTACGATCATGGAGATCATGGGACGTAATGCCGGATGGCTTACAGGTGCCACAGCACTGGCAAAATCTGAGGACTGCGACGGACCGGATTTGATCTATCTGCCGGAAGTGCCTTTTGATGTTGAGAAATTCCTTGCAAAAGTAAAAGATCTTCTGAATAAAAAAGCATCTATTGTAATCGCAGTTTCCGAGGGAATCAAGCTGGCAGACGGAAGATATGTATGTGAGCTTGGAAGCGTGGGAGACTATGTGGATGCATTTGGACACAAACAGCTTCAGGGAACAGCCACTTATCTGGCAAACTTCCTGGCAGCGGAGTGCGGATGCAAGACAAGAGCTGTTGAACTTTCCACATTACAGAGAAGTGCTTCCCACATGGCATCCAGAGTGGATATTGATGAAGCATTCATGGTAGGTGGTGCTGCAGTTAAAGCTGCAGATGAAGGTGACACAGGTAAGATGGTTGTTATCGACCGTGTTTCCGATGATCCCTACATGGCAGCTACAGGTATCTACGATGTACACAGAATCGCAAATGAGGAGAAACTTGTTCCGAGAGAATGGATGAATAAAGATGCTACAAACGTAACTAAGGATTTTGTAGACTATATTAAACCTCTGATCCAGGGAGATTATCAGCCTATTATGGTAAATGGTATGCCGAGACATCTGGTACTGAACATGAAAAAAGGCAGAAAGAAATAATTGATAAAAATTATAAACGGGCAGCCGGGCAGATCAACTTATCTGTTTTGCTTCCCGTTTTTTCCTGTTATATATGAGATGTGAGAGAAAAATGTAGATAAAGACCAGAATAAAGGACTGAGAAAACCTTAACAATAATAAGAATAATAAAATAAATCACTTTATGCAGAATGTATAAAAATTTTAGCTAATTTTAGCAGAATAACCTTGACGAAATGACACAAATTCTATAAAATAATTATGTGCGTATAAGAAACATATATTTACTTATGTGCGAAAGGTGTGGCTGTTCAGTTACTTCACAACAGAATGCTGAATAGTTACAAAAGAACAATAATTTAGGAGGAAAATGTAAAATGGCAAAATGGGTTTACATGTTTACAGAAGGTAACGCTAATATGAGAAACCTTCTGGGTGGTAAAGGTGCCAACCTTGCTGAAATGACAAACCTTGGTCTTCCTGTACCTCAGGGCTTCACAATCACAACAGAAGCTTGTACTCAGTACTATGAAGACGGAAGACAGATCAATGATGAGATCATGGCTCAGATCATGGAAGCAATCACCAAAATGGAAGGAGTTACCGGAAAGAAATTCGGTGACAAAGAAAATCCTCTGCTTGTTTCCGTTCGTTCTGGTGCGAGAGCTTCTATGCCAGGTATGATGGATACTATCCTGAACCTTGGTTTAAATGAAGACGTTGTTAACGTACTTGCTGAAAAATCCGGCAATGCTCGTTGGGCATGGGACTGCTACAGAAGATTCATCCAGATGTACTCTGATGTAGTTATGGAAGTCGGAAAGAAATATTTCGAAGAACTTATCGATGAGATGAAAGCTAAAAGAGGTGTTAAGCAGGATGTTGAACTTACTGCAGAAGACCTTCATGAATTAGCTGAACAGTTCAAAGCTGAATATAAAGCAAAAATCGGTGCTGATTTCCCAACTGATCCTAAGGAACAGTTAATGGGTGCTATCAAAGCCGTATTCCGTTCCTGGGACAACCCACGTGCGAACGTATATCGTCGTGACAACGATATCCCGTATTCCTGGGGTACAGCTGTTAACGTACAGATGATGGCATTCGGTAACATGGGTGATGACTGTGGTACAGGTGTTGCCTTCACACGTGACCCTGCTACAGGAGCTAACGGTCTGTTTGGTGAATTCCTTACAAATGCTCAGGGTGAAGACGTTGTTGCCGGTGTTCGTACACCTATGCACATCTCCGAAATGGAACAGAAATTCCCGGAAGCATTCGTACAGTTCAAACAGGTTTGCGAAACACTTGAAAAACACTACAGAGACATGCAGGATATGGAGTTTACTGTAGAGCATGGTAAACTGTATATGCTTCAGACACGTAACGGTAAGAGAACAGCTCAGGCTGCTTTAAAGATCGCTTGTGACCTTGTTGATGAGGGAATGAGAACAGAAGAAGAAGCTGTAGCTATGATCGACCCACGTAACCTTGATACTCTTCTTCACCCACAGTTTGATGCTGCTGCTCTGAAAGCTGCTACACCAATGGGTAAAGGCCTTGGCGCTTCTCCTGGAGCTGCTTGCGGTAAGATCGTATTCACAGCTGATGACGCTGTTGAATGGGCTGAAAGAGGAGAGAAAGTCGTACTTGTACGTCTTGAGACATCTCCGGAAGACATCACAGGTATGAAATCTGCTCAGGGTATCCTGACAGTTCGTGGTGGTATGACATCTCACGCAGCAGTTGTTGCCCGTGGTATGGGTGAGTGCTGTGTATCCGGATGCGGTGATATCGCTATGGACGAAGAAAACAAGAAATTCACACTTGCTGGTAAAGAATTCCACGAAGGAGACTTCATCTCCATCGATGGTACAACCGGTAACATCTACGACGGAATCATCCCGACTGTAGACGCTACAATCGCTGGTGAGTTCGGACGCATCATGGCATGGGCTGACAAGTACAGAACAATGAAAGTTCGTACAAACGCAGATACTCCTGCAGATGCTAAGAAAGCTGTAGAGCTTGGTGCAGAAGGTATCGGTCTTTGCCGTACAGAGCATATGTTCTTCGGTGAGGGACGTATCGATGCATTCCGTGAAATGATCTGCTCCGAAACAGCAGAAGAGAGAGAGAAAGCACTTGAAAAAGTTCTTCCATATCAGCAGGATGACTTCAAAGGTCTCTTTGAAGCTCTGGAAGGTAACCCTGTTACTATCCGTTTCCTGGATCCGCCTCTTCATGAGTTCGTTCCTACAGATGAAGCTGACATCAAGAAACTTGCAGATGCTCAGGGCAAAACTGTAGAGCAGATCAAGACTATCATCGCTTCTCTTCATGAGTTCAACCCGATGATGGGACATCGTGGATGCCGTCTTGCTGTTACTTATCCTGAAATCGCTAAGATGCAGACAACAGCAGTTATCCGCGCAGCAATCGAAGTTAAGAAAGCTCATCCGGACTGGACAATCAAACCGGAAATCATGATCCCACTTGTTGGCGATGTAAAAGAGCTTAAATATGTTAAGAAATTCGTAGTTGAGACAGCTGATGCTGAGATCAAAGCCGCTGGTTCTGACCTTCAGTATGAAGTTGGTACAATGATCGAGATCCCGAGAGCAGCTCTTACAGCTGATGAGATCGCTAAAGAAGCAGACTTCTTCTGCTTCGGTACAAACGACCTTACTCAGATGACATACGGCTTCTCCCGTGATGATGCAGGTAAATTCCTCAACGCATACTATGACGCTAAGATCTTCGAGAACGATCCATTTGCAAAACTGGATCAGGTTGGCGTTGGCAAGCTGATGAAGATGGCTATCGAACTCGGCAAACCGGTTAACCCGAACCTTCACGTAGGTATCTGCGGCGAGCATGGTGGAGATCCGTCTTCTGTAGAATTCTGCCACAAGATCGGTCTTAACTATGTATCCTGCTCACCATTCCGTGTACCGATCGCTCGTCTTGCAGCAGCACAGGCAGCTATCGCTGAGAAGAATGCATAATTAGTATATTGTTAAGGGGCAAAGCTAAATATCCTCTAAAGAGGTAAAATAGCCAACTAGCCCTAAAGTGTCCAAACGTAAAATTTGACCTTGGAGAATTGTAGAAATACAGTTCTTCAGGGTCTTTTTTGTTACATTACACAGCGGTATTCTTTTGTTTAACAACCGTAGCAAGAATTCCCTCACCTCTATAGGAAGGCCACTGAAAAAGTCCTTTTTGCGTATAAATTAACACAAAATAAAGTACAT
>NZ_JAJDMI010000257.1:0-227 GCF_020593505.1 Blautia sp. DFI.3.45 | reverse complement strand
TGTCCTGGGAAGAAAATTCATAGATCATCCCAGTGAAAAAGACCGGATGTACCGCGCACTGGGACGGATCCGCAGATTCCAGAGGGAACATGGTTCTGCGCAGACACAGGGAAGATGGACGTATACGAAACGTCTGAACACAGAACTGGGTAAAAAGATTGCAGGTGCGATCGTAAGATATGCGGAAGAAAACCATGCAGATGTGATCGTGTTCGAGTATCTGGAGA
>NZ_JAJDMI010000256.1:0-231 GCF_020593505.1 Blautia sp. DFI.3.45 | reverse complement strand
ATCAGGCTCATCCGCCTCCGGTTCAACTTCTGCCACAGAATCAGGCTCATCAGTCTCCGGTTCAACTTCTGCCACAGAATCAGGCTCCGCTTCTTCGGTTCCTAGCTCATCCGGTTCTGTCACAGAATCAGGCTCATCCTCATCAGCATCTGAATTATCTATCACACAATCTGGTACCGCTTCCGGTTCATCAGCCTCCAGCACGACCGGTTCTGTTACACAATCTGGTTC
>NZ_JAJDMI010000033.1:0-40519 GCF_020593505.1 Blautia sp. DFI.3.45 | reverse complement strand
TCCTTGTTTTGGTTCAAGGTTACGAACGAGCACCGCGAGTTTCGCAATTACCTAATATCAGTAATGAGAGCGGCCGCAGATTCCAGCTTAAAAGTCAAGGCTTTTGTAATCTTTTTGTTAGACCCTTAAGACTAACTAAGGGTATAGATTATCTAAATACCATTGTGCTGTGAACAGTAACATATTTTCTTATAGACATGATATAGTATGAGTGCTATAATAAAAATAATTTTTTATGGCATTTATTGGCAAACCGGTTGAAAAGCCGGGGCGCAAAGCCAGAAGGAGCTAAAGTCAGATTGAAATCTGGCCATGCCAGCCGGTTGCATCATGCCTCAGTGATAAAAAAAGGTAAATGTTAAATGGGCATTATGGAAAAAGTTCCTGTAAAATTTTTTACAAGGAACTTTTTTTTGTCTTCAAGCGGATATTCGCAACCTCCGCAGGAGACTTACCTGATTCGGTTAAATTTTGATGGAAAATAGAGAAGAACAGCAGGAATGGAGAAAAGATGAAAGGAAAAAGAGTGATTGCAGGCATTCTGCTTGTGGGAATTTTAGCAACTGCCCTGGCAGGGTGCAAAAATGCAGATGTTACTAAAAAAGAAAGAGAAAATCCCGTTATCACCCTGGGCAGTGACAGTTATCCGCCATACAATTATCTGAATGAAGATGGAATCCCCACAGGAATTGATGTGGAACTGGCTACAGAAGCTTTCAGAAGAATGGGGTATCAGGTGGATGTTGTCCAGATCAACTGGGAGAAGAAAAAAGAACTGGTAGAAAGCGGAGAGATTGACTGTATTATGGGCTGTTTTTCCATGGAAGGACGCCTTGACGATTACCGCTGGGCAGGACCATACATAGCAAGCCGTCAGGTAGTTGCTGTAAATGAGAGCAGTGATATCTATAAACTAAGTGATCTGGAGGGAAAGAACCTTGCCGTCCAGTCCACAACCAAACCGGAAGGCATTTTTCTGAACCGGACGGATGAAAGGATCCCCAAACTGGGCAATCTGATCAGTCTTGGGCACAGGGAACTGATCTATACCTTTCTGGGAAAAGGATATGTAGATGCAGTTGCTGCACATGAGGAATCCATTGTCCAGTACATGAAGGATTATGATGCAAGTTTCCGTATCCTGGAAGATCCGCTGATGGTGGTCGGGATAGGTGTTGCTTTTGCAAAAGAGGATGACAGAGGAATCTGTGAGCAGATGGATCAGACGCTGGAAGAAATGCGTCAGGATGGCACATCCCTGAAAATCATTAAAAAATATCTGGATGATCCCCAGAAGTATCTGGAGGTGGATGATCTTGGATATTAGGAGAAGAATAAAAGTAAAACGATTTTGGATATTCGGCATTCTGCTTGGAATCTGTGTGACTGCAGTTTCCCTGTATTACTTTTTTCGGGCAGAGAAAAAGGAAGCAGAGAACAGGATGGTGGAAACTGTAAACTATGTCAAAGTGCAGTGTTCCACCTACACCCATTATAATGAAGCTTCGGAATCTAAAAGTCTCCTCCGCGCCATTGAAAGTGCCAGACAGATGAGTACGAATATCGACATGGAAACAGAAAACGGCGGCCGGCTAAGCCAGGAGTTTCTGAAAGAAAATCTGCAGACCCTCTGGGTGGATGGTATCCTTGTGCTGGATGCAGAGGGAAAGACAGTCTGCAAATACAGCATGGATGAGGCTCTGACCAATGAGATCACAGATTATCTGCAAAAAGACATTATCATGGATTTTACCGGATATGAAGAAAGATCTTATTCGGAACGGATTGACCGAGAAGACGGATCACGTATCGACATTGCAGCCTGTGCCAGAAAAGATGGGCCAGGTATGGTTGCAATCTATTATTATACATCTTCGGAATTTGTCAGAAATTATACCCTGACAATACAGAACCTTTTAAAGGGCTATAGCACTCAGAAAGATGGAACGATTATTGTTGCAGACAAGGGAACCATTGTTGCCAGCAACGATGAAAGCCTGCTGGGACAGGATACTGCCGGCAACCAGGTTGTCCAGGCAATGAAAGAGCATACAGACAGTCAGCATATTTTTCATTTAAAAAATGAAGGAACCGGAGGTTACGGAATCATGCTGAAGCAGAGGGATTATTATATTTATGCCTATCTTCCGGATACGGAAGTATTCCGTAACCTGCCGCTAAGTGTAACAGCTGTCGTTTTTCTTTATTTACTCATATTCGGTATATTCTGCTTCTGGGGTTACAGAGCGGATCTGGCACATCGGAAACAGGAAAAGGAAAAAGATGAAAAATATAAAGCAGAACTTCTAAGAGCAGCAAAAAAAGCAGAAGCAGCCAATGAGGCAAAAACTGAGTTTCTGCAGAGAATGAGCCATGATATCCGGACACCGATCAATGGAATCTGCGGCATGATCAATGTGGCAGACCATTATGCAGACAATATGGAGAAACAGACGGAATGCAGGGCAAAGATCAAAAAGACATCCCATCTGCTGCTGGAACTGATAAACGAGGTTCTGGACATGAGCAAGCTGGAGTCAGATGAAGTGGTTCTGGAAGACATCCCATTTAATCTGAACAGTATTTTTGAGGAAATACTGGGTGTGATCGAACATATGGCTGCGGAGCAGAACATCCGGATCATTTGGGAAGAGAAAGAAGTTACACACTGGAATCTTATTGGAAGTCCGGTGCATGTGAAACGGATTCTGATGAATATTTTGTCCAATGCGGTGAAATATAACAAAGAAAACGGATATGTCTATATCAGCTGTCGGGAAATCCCATCGAAACAGACAGCAATGCCCACATTGGAATTTGTCTGCAGAGACACCGGAATTGGAATGACAGAGGCATTCCAGAAACGCATTTTTGAACCATTTGCACAGGAACATGCAGGAAGCCGCACAAAATTCGCCGGAACAGGACTGGGAATGCCAATTACAAAAAAACTGGTGGAGAAAATGGGCGGAACCATTTCCTTTGAAAGTAAAGAAGGCACAGGGACTACATTTGTGATCCGGATTCCATTCCAGATTGATGCAGATATGAAGGACAGGAATGAAACGGAAGAAAAAACAGAAACTTCTATCCAGGGGCTCCATGTTCTTCTGACAGAGGATAATGAGCTGAATATGGAGATTGCAGAATTTGTGCTTCAGAATGAAGGCGCTGTGGTGACAAAAGCATGGAATGGACAGAAGGCTGTTGACATATTCAGAAAAAGCAGACCTGGAGAATTTGATGCTATTCTTATGGATATTATGATGCCTGTCATGAATGGATATGAAGCAGCAAAGATGATCCGCTCTCTGGACAGAGAGGATGCAAAAGTGATACCGATCATTGCCATGACAGCAAACGCGTTCACTGAGGACAAAATGAGAGCAAAGGAAGCAGGAATGGATGAACATATTGCCAAGCCTGTTGATGGGAAATTATTAGTAAAAGTGATCAATGAGTTAGTAAAACGCAATCAGAGGGAGAAGTTATAATGAAAAAGAAAAAATGGAACAAGTTAGTTTCTGTGCTTTTGGCGATGGTGACAGCCGTATCACTTCTGTCTGGCTGCGGCGGGAAAAGTGCGGAAAAAGAAGATGCAGAAACCATCACAGTGTATTTATGGAGCACAAAGCTGTATGAAAAATATGCGCCATACATCCAGGAACAGCTTCCGGATATCAACGTTGAATTTGTAGTAGGCAATAATGATCTGGATTTCTATCGTTTTCTGAATGAAAACGGCGGATTGCCGGATATTATAACCTGCTGCAGGTTTTCCCTCCATGATGCAAGCCCCCTGAAGGACAGTCTGATGGATCTTTCCACAACCAATGCTGCAGGTGCTGTCTATGATACCTACCTTAACAATTTCAAAAATCAGGATGGCAGTGTAAACTGGCTTCCTGTGTGTGCAGATGCCCATGGCTTTGTAGTGAACAAAGATCTTTTTGAAAAGTATGATATTCCTCTTCCAACGGATTATGAAAGCTTCGTTTCTGCCTGCCAGGCATTTGATGAGGTGGGTATCCGTGGGTTTACTGCAGACTATTACTATGATTATACCTGTATGGAAACACTGCAGGGTCTGTCTGCATCAGAGCTGTCTTCTGTGGATGGACGTAAGTGGCGTACCATCTACAGTGACCCGGACAATGCAAAGAGAGAAGGTCTGGACAGTATTGTCTGGCCGGAGGCTTTTGAACGTATGGAGCAGTTTATTCAGGATACAGGGCTGAGCCAGGATGATCTGGATATGAATTATGATGATGTGGTTGAGATGTACAAAAGTGGTAAGCTTGCCATGTATTTCGGCAGTTCTGCCGGTGTAAAAATGTTCCAGGATCAGGGCATTAACACAACATTCCTGCCATTCTTTCAGCAGAACGGCGAAAAGTGGCTGATGACTACACCATATTTCCAGATAGCTTTAAACCGTGACCTGACAAAGGATGAAACACGTCGGCAGAAAGCAATGAAGGTACTGAACACAATGCTTTCAGAGGATGCGCAGAACCGGATCATTTATGATGGGCAGGATCTGTTAAGCTATAGCCAGGATGTGGATTTCCGGCTTACGGAATATCTGAAGGATGTGAAACCTGTGATCGAAGAAAACCATATGTATATCCGTATTGCGTCAAATGACTTTTTTTCCATTTCCAGGGATGTGGTGTCTAAGATGATCTCAGGAGAATATAATGCAGAGCAGGCTTATCAGTCATTTAATTCCCAGCTTCTTGAAGAAAAATCCACTTCTGAGGATATTGTGTTGGATTCAAAGAAAACTTATTCCAATCGTTTCCATACCAGCGGAGGCAATGAAGCCTATTCTGTTATGGCAAACACTTTGCGCGGTATTTATGGGACGGATGTGCTGATTGCAACAGGAAACAGCTTTACAGGAAATGTACTGAAGGCCGGTTATACAGAAAAAATGGCAGGCAACATGATTATGCCAAACGAGCTTTCCGCTTACAGCAGTGAGATGAGCGGGGCAGAACTGAAGGAAACGGTCAGAAACTTCGTAGAAGGCTATCAGGGAGGCTTTATCCCCTTTAACCGCGGCTCTCTGCCTGTGTTCAGTGGTATTTCTGTAGAAATCAGGGAAACGGATAATGGTTATACATTGAGTAAAGTTTCAAAGAATGGAAAACAGATTCAGGACAAGGATACTTTTACTGTGACCTGCCTTGCAGCACCACAATATATGGAAGCTTATCCGGCAGAGGAAAATATTGTATTTGATGGAGGGGATACCTCTGTGGAAGATACCTGGACAACATATGTTTCAGATGGTAATGCCATTCTTGCAGAGCCTGAAGACTACATTACTCTGAGGTGAGAAGAATGGATGTTAAGAATCATAATACAAACAGAAAGAAACGGGTTGTGAGAAAACGATGGAATGCAGCAGTTCTTATTGCCCTATTTGTTGGAATCCTTTTGACTGTTTTCCAATATTTGGGGTTTGTATCGAAGACTGTTTATGAGGAAAGTGTTTCTCACCTGACAGAAATTTTTCATCAGTCTGATAATATGCTAAGTGAGCTGACAAATAAGAATCTGACTTATCTCCATATATGGGGGGAATATCTGCAGAACACTTCCGATGAAAGTGAAATTCGTGAGTATATAGAGAAAGCACAGGAAGATGCAGGCTTTTTAGATTTTTATTTCCTGTCAGCGGACGGGAACTATAAGATGGTAACAGGTGAAACCGGGTATCTGGGATTACAGGAAAATATTGAAGATGAGATCCGGCAGGGAAATGATGTGATAACCAATGCAACAGTTCCCGGAAAATCCCAGCTCCTTGTTTTTGCCACTCCCAGGCCTCATGGAAGTTATCAGGGCTTTGAATATGATGCCATTGCCATTGCCTATGAAAACTCTGATATCGTAAATGTGCTGAATATTTCTGCTTTCAATGGAAATGCCCAGAGTTATGTGGTTCATCCGGATGGCCGTGTTGTTGTGGATCATTCTTCTGAGGCATGGGGAGAGGTGTATAATTTCTTTGGGATTCTGAGAGAACATTCTACTCTGTCTGAAAAAGAGATCCTTAAGCTTTCAGAAGAGTTTAAGGAAGGACATACAGATGCAATGCTGATAAATCTGGATGGAGAGGATTACTATCTGGTCTATGAGAAATCCAAACCTCAGGACTGGATCTTTCTGGGACTTGTCCAGGCTGATATCGTCAATGCAAGTATGAATGTTCTGCAGCGTAGCACTGTGCTGCTTGTAAGTGCAGTAGCGGTGTGTATTGCCGGTCTTTTTATTGGAATTATTCTCCGGAAAAACAGGGTAAACCTGAAGAGAAAGGATACGGAGATCCTGTACAGGGACGAATTGTTTCAAAAGCTGTCAATGAATGTAGATGACGTTTTCCTGATGCTGGATGCAAAAACATATCAGGCAGATTACGTCAGTCCCAATGTGGAAAAACTGCTGGGAATTACAGTAGAACAGATTCGTAAAGATATTTGTGTCCTTGGGAAACTGCATCCCGGGGACGTTGAAGATCCGGAGAAGAAGTATCTGGAAGAAATCCAGGTTCATGAGCAGCAGGAATGGGATCTTGAATATGTTCATCAGAAAACAGGAGAACACCGCTGGTTTCATAACGTTGCAATGGGCAGCGAGGTAAACGGAAAAAAGAAATATATCCTGGTTCTGTCAGATCGTACCTCTGATAGAAAAATGAATCAGGCCCTTTCTGAGGCGGTCCGCGCTGCGGAGACTGCAAACAAGGCAAAGAGCACCTTCCTTTCCAATATGTCTCATGATATCCGTACACCAATGAATGCGATCATTGGTTTTACTACACTGGCTGTAAGCAACATTGATGATAAAGAAAGGGTTCGGGATTATCTGGGTAAGATTCTTTCCTCCAGTAATCATCTGCTCTCACTGATCAATGATATCCTGGATATGAGCCGTATTGAGAGCGGGAAAATCCATCTGGAAGAGACGGAAGTCAGTCTGTCAGAGGTTCTTCATGATCTGAAAACCATTATCAGCGGACAAATCCATGCGAAACAGTTAGAGCTTTACATGGATGTCATGGATGTTACCAATGAGGATGTTTATTGTGACAAGACCAGGCTGAATCAGGTACTGCTGAATCTTTTGTCCAATGCGATCAAGTTTACTCCTGCAGGCGGAACCGTTTCTGTCCGGCTGAGAGAGTATCCGGGTACACAGAGAGGCTGTGAACTGTACGAAATCCGGGTAAAGGATAACGGAATCGGCATGAGTCAGAAATTTGTACAGAAGATCTTTTCTCCTTTTGAGAGAGAGCGGACTTCCACTGTAAGCAGGACTCAGGGTACAGGACTGGGCATGGCTATTACCAAGAACATCGTGGATATGATGGGTGGAACCATTGAAGTTCAGACAGAACAGGGAAAAGGTACTGAATTTATTATCCGCCTGCCATTGCGGATCCAGCCTGAGAATCACCGTATAGAGAAAATCGCAGAGCTGGAAGGCCTGAAGGCATTGGTAGTAGACGATGATTTCAATACCTGTGACAGTGTGACTAAGATGCTTGTAAAGGTTGGAATGCGTTCGGAATGGACACTTTCCGGTAAGGAGGCTGTTCTCCGCGCACGACAGTCTATGGAAATGGGTGATGCATTCCATGCTTATATCATTGACTGGCGTCTGCCGGATATGAACGGCATTGAAGTTACCCGTCAGATCCGAAGTCTTGGTGATGATACACCGATCATTATCCTGACTGCTTATGACTGGTCAGATATTGAAGTGGAAGCCAGGGCAGCAGGGGTGACTGCATTCTGCTCCAAGCCTATGTTTATGTCAGATATCAGAGAGACTCTGATGGCTGCAATCGGCCAGAAGCAGGCTGAGGCAGAGGATAATATCCTTCCGGCAGCAGATTCAGATTTCAGAGGCAGGCGCATACTGCTTGTGGAAGATAATGAACTGAACAGTGAAATTGCAGTAGCACTCCTTAGTGAATATGGTTTTCAGGTTGATACAGCGGAAGATGGAGCAGAGGCTGTGGAGAAGGTTAAGAATTCAAGACCAGGTGATTATGATCTGGTGCTTATGGATGTGCAGATGCCTGTAATGAACGGATATGAGGCTACTGAGCAGATCCGTTCACTGGATGATCCGGCACTGGCGGGAATTACGATCCTTGCCATGACTGCCAATGCTTTTGACGAAGACAGAAAGAAAGCACTGGCATGTGGTATGAATGGATTTCTATCCAAACCAATTGTTATAGAGGAACTGATCAGTACATTACAAAACAGTCTGGGGTAAGTTTTCTGTTTGAACTGTGATAATGGGATATGAAAAGTGGTTTGATGAAAGCAAGGAGGAGCAACGAATGATTTGTGGAATGACGTATTTTCAGATATGTCTGTATTTTCTTATTTATTCTTTTGGCGGCTGGGTTGTTGAAGTTATTTTTCATGCAGTAGCGTTGGGAAAAGTTATAAACAGAGGTTTCCTGAATGGACCGGTTTGCCCGGTATATGGATTTGGGGTGCTTTCTGTTTTTGCTTTGCTCAATACAATTCAGGGCAGCGGGCGTCAGATGAGTGATGGAATGATTTTTGTGTTTGGAATTGTTCTGGCAACTGCGGTGGAGCTGGTTGCAGGCTGGCTGCTGGATGTGTGTTTCCACGCAAGATGGTGGGATTATTCAGATAAACCCTTTAATTTTCATGGCTACATTTGCCTGGAGTTTTCTCTGATCTGGGGACTGGCTATCGTTATGGTAGTAAAAGTTTTCCAGAAGTATGTAGAGGCACATGCGTTACATACACCTGCAACCTGGGAATGGATTGTGATAGCAGCTTTGTATGCTGTGTATCTGACAGATTTTATTGTGACGGTAGCAGTGATCCAGGGACTGAATAAAAAGCTTACCAGACTGGATAAGGTTCGCTCAGATCTGAGAATTGTAAGTGATAAACTGAGTGATACACTGGCTACGACTACGATTGGCACAGCACAGAAAGTGGGAGAAGGAAAGGTTCAGGCAACTCTTGCAGCAGCAGAACTGCGTGATGCAACTGCCGCACAGCGAGAAAAATCTATCGAAATGCTTCGTATAAAAAGAGCGGAGCTTCAGGCTCAGTTTGAGGAACTGTCCAGTTCTATTACCAATCATACCGTTGTCGGTCAGGGGCGTATCATCAAGGCATTTCCGAAGATGCAGCACAGAGACTATTCCGAACTGATTCAGGAGCTGAAAAAGAGATTAAAATAGATTAAAATGCAGAGGGAGGTTTCAGGTGAACAGACAGGCAGTACAAACCTTAAAGACTTATTTTGGATATGATACATTCAGAGAAGGGCAGGAGAGTGTTGTGGAGTCCATTCTGGAACACCGGGATGTGCTTGCAATCATGCCGACAGGAGCCGGAAAATCTATCTGTTATCAGGTACCGGCACTGATGCTGTCAGGAATTACGATTGTAATTTCTCCTCTGATCTCACTGATGCAGGATCAGGTAAAGGCTTTGAATGAAGCGGGAATACATGCCGCATTTATCAATTCTTCACTGTCGGAAAGTCAGATTAGCAAGGCGTTGTACCTGGCAGCAGGAGGAAGATACAAAATTATTTATGTTGCACCGGAACGTCTGGAAAATTATGAGTTTCTGGAATTTGCCAGACAGGTGGAGATTTCCATGGTGACAGTGGATGAGGCACATTGTATTTCACAGTGGGGCCAGGATTTCAGACCAAGCTATGTCAAAATCGTAGACTTTGTAAAAAATCTTCCCGGTCGTCCGATCGTCAGTGCTTTTACCGCAACTGCAACAGAGGAAGTAAAGAACGACATTCTCTGTACTTTAAATCTGGAAGATCCGAAAGTAGTAATCACCGGGTTTGATAGAAAGAATTTATATTACAGCGTGGAAAATATCCGGCGAAAAGACGATTTTGTGATGGATTACATAGACAGACATCCAACAGAGAGCGGGATTATTTACTGCTCTACAAGAAAAAATGTGGACAATCTTTTTGAACTGCTTTTCCAAAAAGGAGTTGCTGTTACCAGATATCATGCAGGACTGAATAATGAAACCAGAAAAAAGAATCAGGATGATTTCATTTATGACAGAACTCCTGTTATTATTGCAACAAATGCATTTGGAATGGGGATTGATAAATCCAATGTGAGATATGTGATCCATTACAATATGCCGCAGAGTATGGAGAATTATTATCAGGAGGCAGGACGTGCAGGGCGTGACGGAGAGAATTCCCAGTGTGTTCTATTGTTTTCTGCACAGGATGTTATGATCGATCGAATGCTTCTGGATAACAAAGATTTTTCCGATGTGGATGAAGAGGATGAATTTCTCATTCGTCAGCGGGATATACGAAGGCTTCAGATCATGGAAGGATATTGTAAAACAACAGGATGTCTGCGAAATTATATTCTGGAGTATTTCGGTGAAAAGACCTTCGGTCCCTGTGATAATTGTGGAAATTGTCACAGAGAATACCATGAGACAGATATGACCAGAGAGGCGAAGTGGGTAGTGAACTGTGTAGCTGAGACGAGAGGAAGGTATGGACTGACAATTGTGATTGGTACTCTGCTGGGGGCTAAGAGAGCCCGGTTGAGGGAGCTTGGAGCAGATAAGTATAAATCTTATGGAGCATTGAATGATCACAGTGAGGCAGAACTCAGGGCACTGATCAGCCAGATGACTGAGATGGGATATCTCTATCAGACACAGGAACGTTACAGTGTGCTGAAACTGGGCGATATTTCTCCGCTAAGAGATGAAAATACTCACGTGATCATGCGTACTTACGAGGAAAAAGAAGCGGATAAAAAGAAAAAGCCCCAGAAATCTGTCAGAAAACGCAGTACAGATGCGCTTACGGCAGCAGGTTACGATTTATTTGAAGCCCTGCGGAAACTTCGTCTGGAAATTGCAAAAGAGGAAGCCATGCCTCCATATATCGTGTTCAGTGATAAGACGCTGATAGATATGTGCATCAAATGTCCATCAAATGAAGAAGAAATGCTGGAGGTTTCCGGTGTGGGCAAGAATAAGTTAAAGAAATACGGTCAGAGATTTCTGGAAGAGATACAGAAGTTCTGCCTGGAACGTCCGAATGCGGTTTTGAGTATGTCGGAAGATGAAAATGGTAATCCCTGAGAACAAAGGTTGGAAAACAGATGAATATAGAAAAATATACGGAAGAATTAATCACATTGAGACATTACTTTCATCAACATCCGGAGCTGGCACTTCAGGAAGTGGAGACGTCTGCATATATCCGGAAATATCTGGAGAAACTGGGATATGAGATTGTGCCGATAGAACCTACAGGATTGATCGCGGAACTTCCATCTCTGAGAAACAGGGAGAAAATGGTTGTACTCAGGGCGGAGATGGATGCATTGCCCATACAGGAGCAGACAAATCTACCATATGCATCAGTAAATCAGGGATGTATGCATGCCTGCGGTCACGATATGATCCTGGCAGCAGCACTGATCCTTGCAAAAATTGTGGCAGAAGAGCAAAGAATGCAGGAAAATTTTCCAGTCAGGCTCCGGTTCCTTTTTGAACCTGCAGAGGAGATTGGTGAAGGTGCAAAAAGAATGCTTCAGGCCGGAGCATTAGAGAATCCGAAAGCAGATGCATTTCTGATGTTTCATTACGCAGCGGACATGACATTTGGAATGGCAGTGCATCAGGGACAGGCATCTTCCATGATCAACAGTATGCAGATTCATGTTCATGGAAAATCCAGTCACTGGTGTGAAGCGGATAAGGGGATTGATGCAATTTATGCAGCTGCTCAAGTGATAAGTGCCATTCATGATCTGAATGAAAGTTTTGGAAAACAGCATCCGGATTCAGGAAAATATATTGTGGGTACGGGTACGATCCATGGCGGTGAATATACGAATATTATTGCAGACCATGTGGTATTAAACGGAAATATACGCGCAGTTCATGAAGAAACTTACATGGCACTTGAGCACGAGCTGGAGAGAAATCTGCAGGAAATTGAAAAGCAGACTGGCACACAGATCCGTATGGAATTTCCCAAAAATCCGGTATATGCGTTTGCCAATGATGAGGAACTTACAGAGACAGCAAAGGCAGTGGGTGAAGAAGTATTTGGGGATAAGTTTGTCCTGGAAGGAGAAGATGAGCTGTTTCTTTCAGGTGATAATGCATACAGATATTTCAGAGAAACCAGAGGACTTTTCACAGTATTTCTTGCGGGAATACCAGGAGAAAATCATCCTCTGCATCATCCGAAATTTCAATTAGATGAGAGGATACTGCCGTACAGCGTGGAGACATTGTATAAGATTATAACTACATTATGAAAAAAATTACCAAAAGGACTTGAAAACTAGATTAAAATAGTATAATATAAAAACATAAACAAATTAAGAATGCATAGCAACTATAACTTATTAACGTTGAGTGACAGCAGATTGCTGAATAGTAACGGACAGACGATATACTATAAAGAAAGAATTGAGGGCAGAAATATGAAGATTACAGATACCATTAAATATGTCGGAGTTAATGACCATCAGGTAGATTTGTTTGAGGGACAGTATGCAGTGCCAAACGGAATGGCATATAATTCCTATGTGATTCTGGATGACAAGGTTGCAGTTATGGATACTGTAGATGCCAATTTCAAACATGAATGGCTGGATAATCTTGAACAGGCACTGGGCGGACGTAAGCCGGACTATCTGATCGTTCAGCA
The DNA here is from genome assembly GCF_020593505.1 of Blautia sp. DFI.3.45. Classification (NCBI taxonomy): domain Bacteria; kingdom Bacillati; phylum Bacillota; class Clostridia; order Lachnospirales; family Lachnospiraceae; genus Blautia; species Blautia sp. DFI.3.45. The sequence continues at coordinate 27,766 of NZ_JAJDMI010000033.1, read as the reverse complement.
TATGGAGCCTGACCATGCAGCAAATGTAGCGAACTTTCTGGAAGTATATCCCGGCACTACAGTAGTAGCCAATGCGAAGACATTTGTAATGATCAAAAATTTCTTCGGACTGGATCTGGAAGGGCAGAAACTGGAAGTAGAGAATGGTTCTACACTGAGTCTGGGAAATCATAATCTTACTTTTGTATTTGCGCCAATGGTACATTGGCCGGAGGTTATGGTGACTTATGACAGCACAGATAAAGTTCTTTTTTCAGCAGATGGATTTGGTAAGTTCGGTGCTCTGGATGTGGAAGAAAACTGGGATGATGAAGCAAGAAGATATTTTATCGGTATTGTTGGTAAATATGGCGCACAGGTACAGAGACTTCTGAAAGTAGCAGCTACTCTGGATATTCAGATCATCTGTCCGTTACATGGTCCGGTACTTACAGAAAATCTGGGACATTATATCAGCCTCTATGATACTTGGGCCTCTTACACACCGGAGGAAGAAGGAATCGTAGTTGCATATACTTCTGTATACGGACATACCAAAGAAGCAGTCAATCAGTTTGTGGAGAAATTAAAAAGCAAGGGATGTCCGAAAGTAGTTGTTTATGATCTGGCAAGAGATGATATGTCTCAGGCACTCAGTGATGCATTCCGTTACAGTAAGCTGGTACTGGCAACAACTACCTATAATGCAGGAATCTATCCGTTTATGAATGACTTTATTACCCGTCTGGCAGAGCATAATTTCCAGAACCGCACAGTGGGCATTATTGAAAACGGTTCCTGGGCACCTCTGGCAGCAAAAGTAATGAAAAATATGCTTTCTGAATGTAAGAAGATCAACTGGCTGGACACCACAGTGAAGATCATGTCCGCAGTCAATCAGGAAAACAGAGATCAGATGGAAGCGATGGCTTCCGAGCTTTGTAAGGAATATATTGCAAAGAATGATGAACTGGCAAATAAAAATGATATGACAGCATTATTCCGCATTGGTTATGGTCTCTATGTAGTGACATCAAATGACGGTAAGAAGGATAACGGACTGATTGTCAACACAGTTACCCAGCTGACAGACTCTCCGTTCCGTGTTGCAGTTAATATCAATAAGACAAATTATTCTCACCATGTTATCAAGCAGACAGGGGTGATGAATGTAAACTGTCTCTCTGTAGAAGCTCCGTTCTCTGTATTTGAACAGTTTGGTTTCCAGAGTGGAAGAAGCGTGGATAAATTTGCGGGACAGAAGGTGAATCGTTCTGATAACGGACTGATATTCCTGGACAAATATATCAACGCATTTATGTCCCTGAAAGTAGAGCAGTATGTAGATCTGGGAACTCACGGAATGTTCATCTGCAGTGTGACAGAAGCCCGCGTGGTAAGTGACCAGGAGACAATGAGCTACACCTATTATCAGAAAAATGTAAAACCGAAACCTGAAACAGAAGGTAAGAAAGGATTTGTATGTAAAGTCTGCGGATATATCTACGAAGGCGATGAACTTCCGGAAGATTATATCTGTCCATTGTGTAAACATGGAGCTGTAGACTTCGAGCCGATTGGATGACGGATTTCTCTTGTTAAACTGCTAAAGAGTGACATTCTGTCATGTGAATAGTTGTCGAGATTTCAGAGGAATCTGATTGATAAAATAAAAAATAGAGATTGTCAGTGGTTAAATTGCTGGCAATCTCTATTTTGCTCCAATATGGTACTATTATTAAATGCAGAAAATAGTACAATTACAGTTGTATTGTAAGGATGAATAGACGATGGGATATTAATAGAAACATTATGGGATGTAAAGAAATTTTGATAGACGAATTCAATAGCAATATGTTACACTTTATAAAAGTTAGAGTTTAATATATCAAAATATAAAGGGAAGTGTGTCTATTGAAACAAATTAAAAAGAAACTTCCAAAAAGAATATATTGGAATATTATGAGCTTTTTGAGCATTATGATGAAATAAAAATGTGGTATGACGGATATCGGTTTGGAAATGTAGAGGTTTACTGTCCCTGGGATATGATAAATTATTGTGACGAATTGCGTATAAATAATCTGGCGCAGCCACAGCATTACTGGTCTGATACCAGTAGTAATGAAGCGGTGAAACGCTTTATTCAGGAGACTGATAAGGGAACGGTCAGAAAGGAAATTGAGAAACTGATAGCAGGAGAAACAATTGTAAAGGAGATTCATCAGGAACTGACATATCAGGATATGTATGCTTCGATTGAAAACCTGTGGAGTGTTCTTTTTACTACGGGATATCTCACACAGACCGGAAGAAAAGATGCAAATACGTTCATGCTTACCATTCCTAATATGGAAATACGTAATATTTTTCTGACACAGATTATGGAATATTTTAAGAAAACTGTTTCTGAGAATGGAGAAGCACTTGAAGTACGGTATTGCATTTTACAAAAAGAAATGCAAAGTAATGGCAGTCAAATAAATGAAAAACAAATACAAAAAAGCAGCAGAACCATTGAGGGATAGTGATTCAATGGTTCTGCTTTTTACTGTCTGTATTGATGAAGTTGCTTAATGTAACTGGAATACTACGGTTTCGTAAGGTTTGAGTACAAGTGTTCCAATTCCGTATTCAACTTCGTTTTCGCCGTAATTGGAAATGATTACGGGAGTGTTGCACGGTAATTCAATATCTTCAGCGCCATAATGGAATTTCTGCATGGATGCAGAGAAATTATGCACTGCCAGCCATGTCTCGTTCTGCCAGCTTCTGGTGTAGGCGATAACCGGTCCCTCTTCCGGGCAGCAGAGTTTGAAATCTCCATGAGCCATTATCGGGTGTTTTTTGCGTAGTGCGATAAGATTCTGGTAGAATCTGAAAACGGAAGAGTCATCATTCATCTGGCTTTCTGCGTTAATGAGTTTGTAGTTTGGATTGACACCCAGCCACGGAGTATGCTCAGAAAATCCGCCGTTTGGACTGTCGTTCCACTGCATAGGCGTTCTTGCATTATCACGGCTGATACTTCTGGATTCTGCCAGTGCTTCTTCAGGAGAAGCTCCCTGTTCGATCATGGTTTTATAATAATTGCGGGTATCAATGTCATTGTAATCATCGATAGATGGGAAGGTAACATTGGTCATTCCCAATTCTTCGCCCTGGAAAACAAAGGGGGTACCGGGAAGTGTGTGCAGATAACATGCCAGCATTTTTGCAGATTCTGACCAGAATTCTCTGTCATTTCCGTAAAGGGAAACCTGACGCGGTTTGTCGTGATTACTTAAAAATCTTGCCCACCATCCGTCTTTTTTCAGGATTTCATAATCTTTCTTAAGATCACGTTTCATTTTCTCTGGTGACCATGTCTGGATTTCAACAATCGGAGGGACAAATGGAATAGCCATGTTAAATTCTTTGCTTGCTGCGCTGGAATAGTTGATGGCATCCTGTTCATTGTTGATATTAACTTCTCCTACACTCATCAGATTGTCGGGAGTCATTGTTTCTGCAACCATTTCACGGATGTAGCGGTGGGTTCCCTCCAGATTTACACACGCTACAGTACCAAGGGGTTCATTCATATCTGCACGTCCGTCCAGTCCTTTGTCAAGATAACTGATGGCATCAATGCGATATCCGTCAACACCTTTCTCATTCCAGAAACGGATAATATCAAAAATTTTCTCTTTAGTTTCCGGATTATCCCAGTTCAGATCCGGTTGTTCTTTAGCAAAGAAATGGAGATAGTATTGTCCACGTTCCGGAACATATTCCCAGGCGCTTCCGCCAAATACGGACATCCAGCAGTTGGGTGCGCCTCCGTCCGGTGCAGGATCACGCCAGATATAGTAATCACTGTAAGGATTATTGCGGGATTTCTTTGATTCTAGGAACCATTTATGTTTATCTGAAGAATGGTTCAGGACCAGATCCATGATAATGGCGATGCCTCGTTCATGTGCACCGTCGCGGAAAGCATCCCAGTCTTCCATAGTTCCGAATTCTTCCATGATCGCGAAGTAATCAGAAATATCGTAACCGTTATCCACATTCGGAGAAGCATAGACAGGAGACATCCATACTGCATTGATGCCAAGCTCCTTCAGATAATCCAGCTTCTCAATCATTCCCTTCAGATCACCGATTCCATCATTGTTGCCATCTTTAAAACTTCTTGGGTAAATCTGGTAGATCACCAGATCTTTATACCAGTCTTTTTTGTGCTTCATATGTACATCCTTTCGTCTTTTTGCATAAATAAAATCTAAAATTATTATATTGTATTGTGCAAAAAAACGCAATGAAGAAAGCGAGATTATTTTTGATAATAGTAATACACACTCTGGACATATCAGATTGTACAGAAAAAAGAATTGTGATAGAATAGGCGCGTAAAATATGTTACTGTACATAAGACAATGAAAGACGGAGAACAGAATGAACGCAAATTTTGAATATTATAAAGTTTTTTATTACGTATCAAAATATGAGAATCTGACAAAGGCAGCATCAGTATTAAAGACCAGCCAGCCGGCTGTGACCAGGACGATACATAATCTGGAAAATATATTAGGGTGCAGACTGTTTACCAGAAGCAAAAGTGGCATGAAACTGACTCCTGAGGGAAAGATTTTCTATCAGTATGTAGCAGCAGGCTGTGCTCAGTTTTTCAAAGCCGAGGATAATCTTAATAATCTGATCAGCCTTGAGAACGGGACCATTTATATCAGTGCAACAGAGACAGCATTGCACTGTTATTTGTTCGAGGCAGTCAGAGACTTTAATATTCAATACCCGAATGTGCATTTTAAAATTCTTAATAACAGCACTACAGATTCTGTAAATGCCTTAAAAGAGGGTAAAGTAGATCTTGCAGTTGTATCTGCTTCTTTACAGTTAGCAGAGCCACTGAAAATGAAAGTAGTGCGAAAGTATAGGGAAATTCTGATCGGAGGCAGTCGTTTTGCGGAGCTGAAGGGGAGGAAGACTTCGTTGGAGGAACTTTCAGCCTATCCATGGATCAGCCTGACTTCCGAGGCAATCAGCAGGAGATTTTTGAATGAGTATTTTTCAAAAAATGGACTGCAGTTTTCGCCGGATGTAGAGCTGGCGACTACAGATATGATTCTCCCGGCAGTACGGTATAATATGGGAATCGGATTCCTGCCAGAAGAATTTGCCGGAGATGATCTGGAATCCGGAAAGGTTTTTGAGATAGATGTAAATGAAACACTTCCGGAGAGAAGCATTATTCTGATCCATGATACAGAATATCCTCAAAGTATTGCATCTAAAGCATTCCAGAAGTTTTTGGCAGAACGGAAAGAACAGAACCGCTGAAATAGAAAAGTCATCAGGAAATCCACATGATGTGAATCCTGATGACTTATTATATTTATAAGGAATTTATCATCTGTTAGACGGATTTATTTATGCCACTCCCAGTTTCGAATCTCTTCCAAATCCTGGCCATATTCAGCAATATACTGTTTGTGCTCAACAAGCTTGTCATTCATCTTCTGGATTAAGAAGGAACCTTTGTTTCCAAGCTGTGGAAGATGCATGATGGCATCCTTTACAAGATTGAAACGGTCAATCTGGTTCTGTACACGCATATCGAATGGTGTAGTAATAGTACCTTCTTCCTGATATCCGTGAACAGAGATATTGTGGTTGTGACGCTCATAAGTAAGCTCATGGATCAGTGTTGGATATCCATGGAATGCAAAGATGACAGGTTTATCTTTTGTGAAGATTGCATCATATTCTGCGTCACTTAAGCCGTGTGGATGTTTGTGGTCAGATTCCAGTTTGAACAGGTCGACAACGTTAACAACACGGATCTTAAGTTCCGGCATTTCATCACGAAGGATAGTAACTGCAGCCATGATCTCAAGTGTAGGTGTATCACCGCAGCAGGCCATAACAACGTCTGGTTCTTCACCACAGTCATTGCTTGCCCACTCCCAGATACCGATACCCTGTGTGCAGTGCTTAACAGCCTGCTCCATGGTCAGCCACTGGCAACTTGGATGTTTGGAAGCTACAATTGCATTAACATAGTTCTTACTCTTGATGCAGTGATCGAAGCAGGAGAGTAAGCAGTTAGCGTCCGGTGGTAAGTACATACGAACTACGTCTGCTTTCTTATTGGCAATGTGATCCAGGAATCCAGGATCCTGATGAGTAAATCCGTTGTGGTCCTGCTGCCATACGTTGGATGTCAGGATGAAGTTCAGGGATGCGATGGGCTGTCTCCAGGAAAGCTGATTGCAAACTTTCAGCCATTTTGCATGCTGGGCTGCCATGGAGTCAACGATACGGATGAAAGCTTCATAGCTTGCGAAGAAGCCATGACGACCTGTTAACAGGTAACCTTCCAGCCATCCTTCACACATATGCTCACTGAGCATACTGTCCATAATACGTCCGTCTCTTGCGAGGCAGTCATCAGTATCAAGCATTTCTGCGTTCCAGTCACGTTTCTGATATTCAAATACTTTGTACAGACGGTTGGACATGCTTTCATCTGGTCCAAAGATACGGAAGTTCTTGTTTTCTTCATTCAGTTTGAAGATGTCGCGGATGTATCCGCCAAGTTCGATCATATCCTGAGCTTTTGTTTTGCCAGGCTGTACTTCAATACCGTAATCGCGGAAGTCCGGAAGACGAAGATCTTTCAGAAGAAGTCCGCCATTTGCATGTGGGTTGGCACCGAGACGTGCATTTCCCTTAGGAGCCAGTTCAGCCAGTTCCGGGATCAGGCGTCCGTTTTTATCAAACAGTTCCTGAGGACGATAGCTTTCCAGCCACTCCTTCAGAAGTTCAAGATGTTCCGGTTTTTCCATAGTGATCGGAACCTGATGAGCACGGAAAGAACCTTCAATCTGAAGTCCGTCAACAACCTTAGGACCTGTCCATCCCTTAGGGGTACGAAGGATGATCATTGGCCATACCGGACGTTCCGGATTATTGTTCTCACGGGCGTTCTTCTGGATTGCTTTGATTTCTTCGATCACTGTGTCCATTGTTTCAGCCATCTTCTTGTGCATTGTCATTGGGTCGTCACCTTCAACGAAATATGGTTTCCAGCCACAACCCTTGAAGAAGCATTCAAGTTCTTCATGAGAAAGACGGGAGAAGATAGTCGGGTTGCTGATCTTATATCCATTTAAGTGAAGAATAGGAAGTACAGCACCGTCTGTGATCGGGTTCAGGAATTTGTTGGACTGCCAGGATGTCGCCAGAGGACCAGTCTCAGCTTCACCATCACCTACAACAGTAGTTGCGATCAGATCCGGGTTGTCAAATACAGCTCCGAAAGCATGAGCGATGGAGTAACCAAGCTCGCCACCTTCATTAATGGAACCAGGTGTCTCCGGTGCGCAGTGGCTTGGGACTCCGCATGGGAAGGAGAACTGTTTGAACATTTTCTTCATACCTTCCTCATCCTGGCTGATGTTAGGATAAACTTCGCTGTAAGAACCTTCCAGATAGGTGTTGGCAATCATGAAGTTTCCGCCATGTCCAGGACCGGAAAGCAGGATCATATCAAGGTCATAACGTTTGATGACACGGTTGCAGTGTGCATAAACGAAGTTCTGTCCCGGTACAGTTCCCCAGTGACCAACAATTTTTTTCTTGATCTGATCCATAGTTAATGGCTCTCTCAGAAGCGGATTGTCGAGAAGATAGAGCTGTCCGGCAGACAGATAGTTAGCTGCACGCCAGTAAGCATCGATTTTGTCAAGCATTTCCTGGTTTAAAGGCTGTTTTTCCAGACATAATTTGTTGTCTTCCATTTTCTTACCTCTTTCTTTGTCTTTGATGTGTATAACTTAAGATGTTGAAGATATCTGTATAAGAAATTTTCTGATGGTAGTTAATGATAAACGTTTCTCAACAGATAAGTTGGAGTGTTACTTTGTTATTTTTTAACCGAACACATCCTATCATATCAGAAATGAAACGTAAAATAGAAATATTGCATTGTAATTATAAGTTTTTGATATGGATAAAAAATAAGCTCCTTCTGATGAAATGCGGAGCAGTTATTCGGTATAGAGCTGCGTAGCGAAGCAGATTGTGAATATCCGCTTGACGACAATTCTCTGAGTGGAAATGATTGGTGTTTAATATGGAAGATGACAAAAAGAACTAAGCAATGATTAGTAATTTTCACGAAAAAATGGATAACATGAAAGTTGTATTGCAATTTGCACAAAAAATAGATATAATAAAAAAAACAATTGCGCATAAGGTATAGAAAAACTGCTTATATGTACACTAGTACAGCGTTTCGTAAATAACTATACCAATCACGTAGGATGCGGATTCGAGTGTGCTGGTATAAAAACGCAGACGTAGCGGGCTACGCTGAGGCTTTTAGACCTGTGCAATCGGATTCGCAGACAAGTGAGTGGTATAGTTATTTCGAAAACGATGTACTAGATAAAGTATAGGCGGTAAAAGTGAAGAATGGCGAAGGAGACAAGAATCATGGGAAAAAGAGCAGCAGGAATATTAATGCCGATCAGCAGTCTTCCATCAGACTATGGCATCGGATGTTTTTCCAAAAGTGCATATGAATTTGTAGACTGGTTAAAGGAAGCCGGACAGACTTACTGGCAGATTCTGCCATTGGGACCGACCAGCTATGGAGATTCTCCATATCAATCTTTCTCTACATTTGCAGGTAATCCATATTTTATTGATCTGGATACACTTGTGGAAGAAGGAGTTCTTGATAAGAAAGACTGCGAGAAAGTTAATTGGGGAAAGAAGCCTGATGAGGTAGATTATGAAAAAATCTACAAAGGCCGTTATCCTCTTCTGAGAAAAGCATACGAGAACAGTGATATCAGCAAGAATCCTGACTATCAGAAATTCGTAGCAGAGAACAGCTGGTGGCTGTCAGATTATGCTCTGTTTATGGCAGTAAAAGACCGTTTCGAAGGTGTAGAATGGACCAAATGGGCTGAGGATATCAGACTCCGCTGGAACAATGCCATGGATTATTATCGTGAAGAACTCTATTTTGATATTGAATTCCAGCAGTATATGCAGTTTAAGTTTTATGAGCAGTGGATGAAACTGAAATCCTATGCAAATTCAAAAGGAATCCAGATCATCGGAGATATTCCGATTTATGTTGCCATGGACAGTGCTGATGCATGGGCACATCCGGAGTTGTTCCAGTTGGATCAGGACAATGTACCGCTGGCAGTAGCAGGATGCCCTCCGGATGGATTTTCTGCAACCGGTCAGTTATGGGGAAATCCGCTGTATCGCTGGGATTATCACAGAAATACAGGATATCAGTGGTGGATTTCCAGAATGAGTTACTGCTTCAGACTGTATGATGTTGTGCGAATCGATCATTTCCGTGGATTTGATGAATATTTCTCTATTCCATACGGAGATAAAGATGCAAGAGGCGGACACTGGGAAAAAGGTCCCGGAATTGATCTGTTCCGTAAGATTGAACAGGCGCTTGGATGGAAGCAGGTTATCGCAGAGGACTTGGGATATATGACAGATTCCGTACGTCATCTGGTATATGAGAGCGGATTCCCGGGAATGAAGGTTCTGGAATTTGCGTTTGACTCCAGAGATTCCGGATGTGCCAGTGATTATCTGCCACATAACTATCCGGAGAATTGCGTGGCGTATACAGGAACCCATGATAATGAAACTATCGTGGGATGGTGGAATAGCATCACAGCAGCTGAGAGAAAACTGGCGAGAGATTATCTGTGTGATCATGCAACACCGGAAGAAGAACTGTATAAGTGTTTCATCAGTCTGATCATGCGCAGTGCTGCGCGTGTCTGCGTTATCCCAATGCAGGACTATATGGGACTGGACAACAGATTCCGAATGAATAAACCATCTACAGTTGGTATGAACTGGAAGTGGAGAATCAAGAAGAGAGATCTTACAAAGAAACTCCAGAAGGAAATATATGATGTGACACTTCGTTACGGACGTAAGAACTGGGATTAAATACATAATGAAATAATTGGAATAATGACAGCGTTTCGGATATAAATAATATTTGGAACGCTGTTTTTTTAACCGAATCAAGCAGTTATTTGGTTAAAAAGCAACGAAGTGGTTGGTTTTATCTGTTTTGTTTTATCCAGTCAGAGTTATTTGTCAGAGGGAGAAAAAAAGGACAGTTTCGCAAGCTCTTTATTTTTGTATGAAAAAGAAAACATTGAAATTGTTTTGGCGGGCGTACAATTGAAAAAGAAATGCATTGATTTTCGGGCAATGTCTGATAAAATATTAACCAGAAAAAGCAAAAGGACAGATTTTCAGGAGGGAAAATAAATGAACTATAACAGATTAGAAACCAGTCTGATCGATGTGATCAAAGAGGAACAGGCGAAGCTTGGATATATGAAGGAGAAGATCAGCCTTTATTATCCGCTCAGTTCCCTGAATCATTTCTTTGGCAATGAGACGGATGCTGCAGGCATGATGGAGATTTTAAAAGATTTTCCTTCTTATATAGAAGAGAAATTTGGTGAAGTAGCAGTATCACACAGAGGAGATCGTTTCTGCTTTACTGTTTCGGAAAAAGCTTCCGAATATGTACATAATAATATGAAAGAGAATGAATTCATCAAGGCATTGATCGAACTGGTCGGCAGACATGGATGTACGATAGATGAAATTAAAGAACTGTTCCATTCTTATTCAGATAAAATCATTACTGAACCAATGGATAACGAGGAGTTTGATGTGATGATCCGCTTTGATGATGGATCAGATCCTTATTATTATTGTTTTAAAGATGAAGGATGCCATATCATTTACCACAGATTTCTGCCGGAAGACTATGCAGATTTTGGATTCTGATAAGAATGAGTGAAAAATTTTCCAACTGTCGGATCAGCCAAAATATATGTGATATTTGCAACAAAAGTATGTTATTTTTTTGTCAAATATCAACAAAAATAAGTCGAAATTCTATATTGACAGATAGTCTCAATAATGGTAATTTTTATTTGATTTAATGTTTTCATTTATAGAAACAGGTAACATTTTATTACATTATTTTACAGGAATAAAATAGATAAAATTGAGTTGACAGTTTGGAGGGAAAGATTAAATGAGAAAAACCAAAATTATCTGTACAATGGGACCGTCTACTGATAAGGGCGATGTTATGGAGCTGCTTGTGAGAGAGGGAATGGACGTAGCACGTTTCAACTTCTCACATGGACCTCACGATGAGCAGAGAGGCCGTATCCAGAAACTGAGAGAACTTCGCAAGAAATATGACAGACCTGTTGCAGCACTTCTTGATACAAAGGGACCGGAGATCAGACTTGGATGCTTCAAGGATGGCAAGGTTTCTCTGGAAGAAGGACAGATTTTTACATTTACAAATAAAGACATTGAAGGAACTAATGAGCGCGTAAGCATTACTTATAAAGAGCTTTATAAGGATGTGCAGCCGGGCGGACATATTCTGGTTGATGATGGACTTGTAGACCTGGAGGTTCAGGACATCTCAGGAAAGGACATTGTCTGCAAGGTTATTAATGCAGGTGTGATTGGCGACAAGAAGGGTGTCAATGTTCCGGGTGCAAACCTGAAGATGCCATTCATCAGTAAAAAAGACCATGATGATCTTCTCTTCGGTATCCAGGAAGGATTTGATTTCGTTGCAGCATCTTTTACACGTACTGCAAACGATATCCGCGAAGTAAGAAAAATCCTGAAAGAAAACGGCGGTGAAGAGATTCAGATCATTGCAAAGATTGAGAACCAGCAGGGCGTTGACAATATCGACGAGATTATTGAAGCAGCAGATGGCATCATGATCGCCAGAGGTGACATGGGTGTTGAGATCCCGCCGGAATATGTACCTGTTATCCAGCAGAAAATCATCCAGAAAGTTTACACAGCAGGAAAACCGGTTATTACAGCAACACAGATGCTTGACTCCATGATCTCTCATCCGAGACCAACCCGTGCAGAGGCTACAGACGTTGCCAATGCGATTTTTCAGGGAACAAGTGCAACTATGCTTTCAGGAGAAACCGCAGCTGGTAAATATCCGGTACAGGCACTTCAGATGATGAGCCGTATTGCAGAACATATGGAGCAGAATATTGATTACAATACAATCTTTAAGAAAACAGACAGAAATGAGAATCCGGATATTACAAATGCAATCGCACATGCAACCTGTCTGACCGCAATCGACTTGAAGGCCAGTGCAATCCTTGCAGTGACAAAATCCGGAAGTACAGCTCATATGATGTCCAAACACAGACCAGGATGTCTGATCGGTGCATGTACAAGCTCTGAGAGAGTTCTTCGCCAGCTGAATCTGTCCTGGGGTGTTTACCCGATGCTGATCAAAGAAGAATACAGTTCTGAGATCCTTTGCCTGAGAGCAATCGAAGCAGCACAGAAGCATAAACTTGTAAAAGTTGGCGACACTATTGTATTTGCCGGTGGTGTACCGCTTGGAATTCCGGGAAGAACAAACCTGATCCGCGTCTGCACGGTTGAGTAAGTCAGGAAAATATCAGTAGTTGAAGTGGGAAACTTGCCTGATTCGATAAAAAATAGTATTTTCAGAAAATATAAGATGTAAAAGACACAGGGGTCTGCCGTCAGAAAAGTATGACAGAAAATATTTTCTGACAGCAGTCCCTTGCTTGTGTTAGAGGAGAGAATTGTTATGAAAACAAATGAGGAAGAAGATTCGAGACATATTTTCAGAGGAGAGCTGGCATTGGTGATAGCAGTCATGATCAACAGTCTTGCTGTTATTCTGATGCTGTATTCTGGTTCAGGAATATCTGCCATATCCAGTGTTCCTTATGCATTTGAAAAAGTATTTCCGGTAATTACACTGGGAACATGGACTTATATTTTTCAGGCACTTCTGATCTTAAGTCTGATGATACTGAGAAAAAAATTTGTACCTGCTTATCTGTGCAGTTTTCTGGTTGGATTTGCATTCAGTGAGTTTTTGGATGTTAATGAGGCATGGATCAATATCCTGCCAAAGACAATTCCACTCAGAGTGTTATATTTTGTGATCAGTTATCTGCTGATCTGTATAGGGATCGCACTTTCTAACAGATGCGGTCTGCCGATTATTCCTACAGATCTGTTTCCTCGTGAACTGTCAGAGATTATAAAGGTGAAATATTCTAAGATCAAGGTTTCTTTTGATGTGATCTGTCTGATGATTACTGCCTGTATGACAGGGCTGATTCTGGGGCATATCAACGGACTGGGAATCGGAACAGTGATGGCGGCATTTACCATGGGAAAAGTAATTGGATTGATTGGTGATGAGATGGATAAGCACTTCCGGTTTGTGAATTTCACTCAGCACTGTTCACTTCATGTACAGTAACAGAGTTTCTTCATTGCAGGATTTTTCTTTCTATGATATACTTGACGCATTATAGAAGTAAAGATATCATAAGAAATCTGTGATGGAAGTATGTTGCAACTCTGGTATCTGAAAATAATATATTAAGGAATAGTGATGCAGATTATGAAACGGTTGCTCATAAAAAACAAAAGAAAGCTCTGGCTTTGGTTTCTGCTCCTTGTTTTTTTGTTTCTGGCATGCAGAGCTGCTTACATTACAGGCAGCAAAGCAGAACAGACCAGAAATAATGAAGTAGAAGAAAGGCAGGCAGATAGTCGGTCAATACCGAATGAAATGGAGATATTATGTTGAATCAATTTTCAAGAACAGAGCTTCTTCTGGGAAAAGAAGCAATGAATAAACTGGAGAACTCCCGTGTGGCAGTGTTTGGAATCGGAGGGGTTGGAGGATATGTATGTGAAGCATTGGTCAGAAGCGGTGTGGGGACCTTTGATCTGATCGATGATGACAAAGTATGCCTGACGAATCTTAACAGACAGATTATTGCCACCAGGAAAACTGTTGGTCAATATAAAACAGAGGTGATGCGGGACAGGATCCTGGACATTAATCCGAAAGCAGATGTGAGAATCCATAACTGTTTTTATCTTCCGGAGAATGCTGCTGATTTCGATTTTAGTGAGTATGATTATGTGGTAGATGCTGTGGACACAGTGACTGCGAAGATTGAACTGATCATGCGTGCAAAGGAGGCAGGGACTCCTGTTATCAGCAGTATGGGTGCCGGAAATAAGCTGGATGCCAGTGCGTTTCGGGTGGCGGATATCTATAAGACGAAGGTGTGTCCGCTGGCGAAGGTTATGCGTAGAGAGCTGAAGAAGCGTGGTGTGAAGAAACTGAAGGTTGTTTATTCAGAGGAACAGCCGATCAGACCAATTGAAGATATGGCGATCAGCTGCAGGTCGCATTGTATTTGTCCTCCGGGTGCTGCGCATAAGTGTACGGAGCGCAGAGATATTCCGGGGAGTGTGGCCTTTGTGCCGTCTGTCGTCGGGCTGATTATTGCAGGAGAGGTTATTAAAGACCTGACTGCGGAGTACAGAAGATAAGAAGTGTTTATTTTGAGATGTGTATGGTGTCAGAAATGGTATGGTACACATCTTTTTTTGCGGGAAATATTTTGAATTGGATTGATGGATTACCTGTTAGAGTGTATAGAATTGTTATATGAGAAAAAGTCAAAATAACATAAAAATTTATAGGATTTTCAAAATATAATGAAAGAAAAAAGAAAGAATCTGTGATACACTGTCATTATTGATTGATAGAACTGTGAAGGTGCAGAATTTGGTGAATGAGAATGCCTGAACGATATCAGCGTAATAAATTGTTACTGCTTACTCCGTTCTCAGTAACTAATAAATTTCAGATTGGAGGATATCATATCGAATGAAAACAAATTACAACAGAACAGTGCAGGCCTGTTTTATCGGATATGTAGTGCAGGCCATTGTGAACAATTTCGTTCCTCTGCTGTTTCTGACATTTCAGGGCAGTTACGGGATTTCGCTGCAGAAGATCACACTTCTGGTTACTTTTAATTTCGGGATTCAGTTGCTGGTAGATCTGGCATCGATTGGATTTGTGGACAGAATAGGTTATCGTGCATCTATGATCCTGGCACATGCAATGGCGGCTGCAGGTCTGATTTTGCTCACAGTATTGCCGGAGTGCCTGGGAGATCCGTTTGTGGGACTTCTCATTGCAGTTATGATCTATGCCATCGGAGGCGGATTGCTGGAGGTGCTGGTAAGTCCTGTGGTGGAAGCCTGCCCTACAGATAATAAGGAAAAAGCAATGAGTCTCCTTCATTCCTTTTACTGTTGGGGACATGTGGGAGTGGTACTTCTTTCTACATTATTCTTTCGTATTTTCGGGATTGCAAACTGGAAATATATGGCGCTGGTGTGGGCATTGATTCCCATTGCAAATGGAATCTTTTTTACCAGAGTTCCCATTGCTCCACTGCTGGATGAGGGTGAAAAGGGGCTGACTATGGGAGAGCTTTTTAAGAAAAAAATCTTCTGGGTTCTGATGTTAATGATGCTCTGTGCAGGAGCCAGTGAGCAGGCGGTAAGCCAGTGGGCTTCTACTCTGGCTGAGAAAAGCTTTGGAATCAATAAAACTATCGGAGATCTGGCAGGTCCCATGGCGTTTGCAATTCTTATGGGAAGTTCAAGGGCATTTTATGGAAAATTTGGAGATAAAATCAATCTGGAACGCTTTATGCAATACAGTGCAGTTCTGTGCATGGTTTCCTATCTGATGATCGCATTTATCCCGGTACCTGCGTTGGGAATCCTTGGATGTGCGGTTTGCGGTCTGTCTGTAGGTATTATGTGGCCGGGAACCTTCAGCATGGCGGCTGCCTCAGTAAAGCGTGGCGGAACAGCCCTGTTTGCCCTCCTTGCCCTTGCTGGAGATGTGGGATGCTCATCCGGACCAACCTATGTGGGGATGATTTCAGGAGCACTGAATGATAATCTGAAACTTGGAATCTTTGCGGCACTGATTTTCCCTGTGTTGATGATAATGGGGATTAAGATGATTGGAAGTCTGCAAAAATATGATTGAGATATATTAAAAAGTATGGAACGATTAATTTTTCATATTGATGTAAACAGCGCATTTCTTTCCTGGGAGTCAGCCAGAAGGGTAAGCCAGGGAATACCGGAGAAAATGTGGCCACTTCCTGTCCGTAACCTGTTATTTCTGGGAAAAGCCTCCGAGCAGAAGCTTCTGAATCAGGGAATCCGTACTATTGGTGATCTGGCAAGGGAACGGGAAGCAAATGTACAGCTCTGGCTTGGAGAAAAACCAGAGCACAGATGAAAAATGAAGACAGACAGGAAGAATAAAAGCGCAGAGATGATACTTTTTCTCTGCGCTTTTATAGCGGACTGTTATACATATTTCAAAAATTCTTCATCCTGGATCCGGGAAGTATGGATGGCATTTTGGATAGCCTGAGCCATGACTTCTGCGGCGAGAGTTCCTGCCATATTGATATCTACAGAAACATCGCCAATGCTGGCAGCATAGATGGAATCGCCGTCAGCCATAGTTGCTACAGGATTGATGCATCTGGCATAGGCACAGCGGGTCATAGAGGCAATTTTATTCAGTTCAGCCTTTGAAAATGCCCCATTGGTGATCACAGCCCCGATGGTGGTATTGCCGGTAAACTGGTCATGAGGTGTCATAAAGCGGTATAATTCGTGGACACTATCCAGAAACCCGCTTCTGTCAGGCGTTTTCAGCCCTGCGATTTTCTGACCATTTTGTGGACTAAAGATATCTCCCAGTGCATTGACAACGACAATTGCGGCCATCTGGAAATTTCCCACTGATACAGCGGCAATACCAAGACCTGACTTCATGGATTGTTTCATACCGTAAAGTTTTCCCACAGTTGCACCGGTACCTGCGCCGATATTCCCGGTTCTGGCATCTGTTCCTGCAAATGCCTGACGGCAGGCTTCTTCGCCCATTTTTGCAGTTGGACGTATTTTAGGATCTCCGTAAGAGAGGTCATAGATACAGGACTGGCATACAAGAGGAACCAGGGCTGCACCGGTGTTATAACCGATATTTTGTGATTCCAGATAGTTCATCACACCGTCAGCAGCAGCCAGTCCATAAGCAGAACCTCCGGACAAGACAATAGCATTGATGGGATTGTCGGCAGTGACAGGAGAGGTGAGAGGAGTTTCTCTGGAAGCAGGGCCGCCTCCGCTTATATCGCAGCCTGCTTTTGCTCCATTTGGAAAATAAAGAACAGTTACACCGGTCTTCGCATCATGGTCAGAAGTATGACCGATGCGTAAATTTGAAAGCTCTGTAATAGAAATCTCTTTTAATAATGACATAAAAATCTCCTTTATTATGTGATAGCAATTCTATGAAATACTGAGAGCAATCCAGCCCATCAGAATGTGAAGTACTGCGTCAGATATTTTCCTTGTCTTTCGCACTCTGCTGAACTGTCTTGATTGCATTATTTTGTGAGATTGCTATAGATATTAATTGAATCAGGTAGGATTTCTGTTTTAAATGTGCCAGATAAAAAAACCTGACTACGGTGACAATGTAGTCAGGTTTTTTGGAAAAGGCTGTTCTTTTAAAGATTATGCACGTTTCAGTGCCACAGAAAGTGCCTTGGAAACGATACTTCCCACTACAAAGCAGAAGCCCGCTTCGATCAGTCCCTGAACGCCCACAAAAGCAGCAACGAAGACAACAGGATTGCTTACTCCAAGACTGGAAACAATACCCTGAATGTAATCTGTGTTGTAGAAGAAGAGACATAAAAAGCCCATGAAGAAGAAAGTATTCAGTAACGGGCATGCCAGTGAAGCAACGTAATAGGAAAATTTCTTCGCCGGTGATTTATATAATGCTGCGAAAATAAGTCCTGTGATCCATCCTTCCAGCACACGTGCCACGATACATACAATAAAAGTGCCAAATGGATTAATGTTAAAAAGTGCAGCAGCGAAAGCTGAACTTCCTGTGACAGCCATATAGAAGCTGGTTGCACCGAAAGCAAGTCCGCATACAGCACCACCTTTCGGTCCGAGGATGATAGCTCCTACAGCTACCGGGATGGTGAGAAGAGTGATGGATAAGCCGGGAGTACGAAGGTAGCCCAGCGGGGTAAAGGACATGAGCAGAATAATGGCAATCATCATAGCCAGCTCTACCATGTAAAGAGTGCTGCTTCTTTTTGCGGCAGCTGTTGTAGTAGTTGTTGTTGTGTTCATATGAATTCTCCTTTTGGTCTGATAAAACGGCGCAATGCGTCCCCTGCTTTTCAGACAGTTTAGAGTATGGGGATCAGGCGTTATGAAAAATATACATCAGAACAAAAGATATGAAACAAGAAATATCTTCCGGTAAAAGTTTCCGGTGTGTAGACGCCTTACAGGTCGCCTCACAAATTTAACCAGACTGTGAAGTGGATGACTTTATCCACCAGACTGTCAGATGTGGAAATCAGATGCATTTTCTTTCGAATAACGCTCCCGTAAACAATAACACATTTGATTAAAAACTGCAATATTTTATAGTATGTTTGAAAATAAATACAGGATATAGAGACGTTTCTATATTCTGCAAAAAATATTGATTATGAGATTTAGCGTTCCATCATGCTGATGGATTCAATTCCCACACTTCCACCACGTACTACTTCGATTCTGTGGAATTCTTCCTTGATCAGTTTGACAACTGCATCATTCTTGATGGCTGTCTGGACAAATTCCAGAAGCAGGCTGTCTTTGCCGTAGTCAATGACTTTTGCCTTGAAGGTTTCTGCAATCTGAAACAGTTCTGCTTTATCTTCCCTGGAGCAGTTGAAAACCTTGATATAGAGAATTTCTTTCATTCTGACAAATACATCTGTGAAGTCGATTACCTTGATAACCTCGATTATGCGGTTTAACTATTTTTTGATCTGTTCAAAGGTTTCATCATCGCTGACTGTTGCGATAGTCATTCGGGATACTGTAGGATCCTCGGTGGTTCCTACAGTAAGACTGATCTATCAAGAGATATGTAAATGGTTAAGTGAGTTTTGTTAATTAAAATGTACTAAAATGTCGTCTTTTTTGATAAGAAATTATAGAAAATAAACAAAATAACACAATGCAAAAAACAATGCATAAAATAAAAGAATGTCCCTTTGAGGAACATTCTTTTAACGTGTCTGAAGGAAAACTTTTAATTTGGGAAGCTGGTTGTTAAGGATAAGAGTTTCCGGAAACATGAGCTGGTGAACGAATTCTTCGGCATAGGTGAAATCTCCAACATGTTCTTTTCCGTGGCTGTCGCTGGACAAAATAACAGGAAGCTGATATTTCTGACAGAGATACAGGATTCTGGCTGCATTGGCTCTTGTGTCTCCCCGATATCCTCCGGGTGCGAGGGAAGCTTCGTTTATTTCAAAAATAACATTTTCCCGTAAAGCTGCTCTTGCCAGCGTTTCATAATCTACAGGGAAATGTGTATCGTCGCAGTGGCCGAGTATTTTTACAGCAGGATGTTTTATTGCATTGATGTAAGCTTCTGTATTCTGAGATACAGAGCCTGAACGGTAGTTCTGCCGATGCATACTGATGATAGCGTAATCCAGGTTGTTCAGCAGTTCATCTGACAGATCTGTATGTCCTGCACTGTCCAGGATGTTTAGTTCAACTCCGTAAAGAATATCTATGCCGAATCTTTTTCTGGGATAAAAAGGAAGGCTTCTGAAATAAGAAGAAGTTCCGGAAGCCAGAGTTCCCGGGCCGTGGTCAGAAATCCCAAGGAGTTTCAGTCCTTTTTTGCTGGCTGCTTTTGCCATGTCAGAGATGGTACAGGTGGTTCCGTGACCGCTGGCGATAGAATGTGTGTGGATGTCAGAAAGATACATTGTTTGTCTCCTTTCCAGAGCGGTTTCTATATATGATAAGAGCCTTACGGAAGATGCAAAGCTGCTGTTTGATGGTACATTCGTTATATTCAAGTATGACAGATGAGGATTTAAATGTCAATGAGGAAACAAAATAAAAACAACTGAAATACAACAAAAATCAAATAAAAAGCAACACAAATAAACGGCTGATACATGTTAAATTATGTTGACTTCGGGAAAATGAGAAGGTATAATGGAACTATATGAAAACACGGGGGCTTATTGCTGATCAATGACAGCGATGGCACTGTTTGCTTATGTGTAGACAGTTACTTCATGAGAAAGGAGTAACATGGAAAAATTTCAAACATCAGACATTCCCGGAATTCTCTTATGAATGGCTGGAGGCTGAACTGGATACTGGTATGATTCCACAAATATGGACAGCGAAGAAATTGCTCCTAATCTTTATGACTAATCGATAAGTATATATCGAGAGGAAATGAATCCTCAGAATTAAGTAAAAAAAGTTACCGGGAACAATGTGACCGGTAGCGAAATACAGACGCCGCACTGCCGTATGGCAAGTGCGGCGTTGTTGTTCAAAACTCTGATAGCAGAGTGAAATCAAACAAATATAAATACAGTAACAGCTCAGACAAGATGATGCAAATAAAGACACTTTTTTGGACAAACGAGGTTCTTACCCTGGAGAGCAGATCAGGGTAAAATGAAATCATCAGATATGAAGAGCGCAATTCATATATTGGAGGAAGAACAGTGAAAAGTACGGAACGGTTAATTTTTCATATTGATGTAAACAGTGCATTTCTTTCCTGGGAATCAGCCAGAAGGGTGAGCCAGGGGTTGCCGGATCTCAGAGAAATTCCTTCCTGTGTAGGAGGAAATCCAAAGAAACGGACAGGTATCGTGGTTGCCAAATCTATCCCTGCAAAAAAATACGGGATCCAGACCGGCGAGCCAGTAGCTATGGCTCTTCGGAAATGTCCCAATTTGGTGATCGTTCCCAGTGATTTTGAATTATACGATAAATGTTCCCGGGCATTTAAAGCAATCTGTGCTTCCTTTGCACCTGTGATGGAATCTTTTTCCATTGATGAGGTATTTCTGGATATGACAGGTACTTCTCTGATCTATCCTGACCCTGTAGCTGCTGCTCATGAGCTGAAAGACAAGATTCACAGAGAGCTGGGATTCACAGTAAATGTAGGAATTTCTACCAATAAGCTTTTGGCAAAGATGGCATCAGATTTTCAAAAGCCGGACAGAGTACACACTCTGTTCCCGGATGAAATCCCGGAGAAAATGTGGCCTCTTCCTATCCGTAATCTGCTGTTTCTGGGAAAAGCTTCCGAGCAGAAGCTTCTGAATCAGGGAATCCGTACCATCGGTGATCTGGCAAGAGAAAGAGCATCCAATGTGCAGTACTGGCTTGGGGAAAAAACGGGACATCAGCTATGGCAATATGCCAGAGGTATCGATGATTCCCCTGTAAAAGCAGTGCCTGATGAGGCAAAAGGTTTCAGCGTGGAAACTACTTTTAACGATGATATTACTTCCATAGAGCAGGTGTTTCCCATACTTTTGGAGCAGTGTGATGTTCTGGCAACCAGAATGCGCAGAAAAGATAAGAAATGCAACTGTATTTCCGTGACTTTCCGTACTTTGGATTTCAGAAACCGTTCACACCAGACAAAGCTGGAAAATGCTACAGATCTTACAGATGAAATTTATATAAATGCTACAAGACTTTTTAAAGAATTCTGGAAAGGACAGCCGCTACGTCTGATTGGTGTGGCACTGACAGGCCTTACAGATGGCACTTATGAACAGATGTCTCTGTTTGAAGATACAGAAAATAAAGAACGCCACAGAAAGCTGGATGCAGCTATGGATGAGATCCGGATGAAATTTGGAAATGATAAGATCACCCGTGCCAGTATTATGAACAGCAATGCACGGATTGGGCGAAAAGCGAAAGCACAGATGAAAAACGAAAAGATGGAAGAACCGTAAGTAAAGGGAGGACTGAGCATTAAGAACAATGCGACAATCCTCCCTTTATAAAAATTTCAGAAAAAGTTTTATCGTTCCATCATACTGATAGATTCGATTCCTACACTTCCTCCACGTACCACTTCAATTCTGTGGAATTCTTCCTTGATCAGTTTAACAACTGCATCATTCTTGGTGGC
Source organism: Blautia sp. DFI.3.45 (assembly GCF_020593505.1). NCBI lineage: Bacteria > Bacillati > Bacillota > Clostridia > Lachnospirales > Lachnospiraceae > Blautia > Blautia sp. DFI.3.45. Next base: position 5,739 of record NZ_JAJDMI010000033.1, on the reverse strand, counting down.
TGTCTGGACAAATTCCAGAAGCAGACTGTCTTTGCCATAGTCAATGACCTTTGCCTTGAAGGTTTCGGCAATCTGAAACAGTTCAACCTTATCTTCTTTGGAACAGTTAAAAACCTTAATATACAGAATCTCTTTCATGCGGACAAATACGTCTGTGAAATCAATAACCTTAATAACCTCGATCATACGGTTCAACTGTTTTTTGATCTGCTCAAAAGTTTCATCATCACTGACAGTTGCGATCGTCATTCGAGATACTGTGGGGTCCTCGGTGGTTCCTACAGTAAGACTGTCCAGATTGTAGCTTTTTCCGGAGAAAAGTCCGGAGATTTTGGACAGAACACCTACCTGGTTCTCAACATAGAGAGAAATCCATCTTTTTTTCATTCCTTTATCCATAATAATTTTCCTCCTGATCAACAGTCCATAATCATATCTTCCAGAGTTCCGCCTGGTTTGATCATAGGATAAACCATTTCCTCAGGGTCAATGATGAATTCAATTACTGTAGGTGCCTTTGTGTTCTTTTTTGCTTCCTCGAAGGCTGCTGCAATTTCCTCTTTTTTTGTGACACGGATTCCTTTTGCCCTGTAGCTCTCTGCAAGTCTGATGAAATCCGGTGTGTACTGTGGATATTCCATGCCTTCAGTGCGGCGGGAAAGTGCTCCTGCGCGCAGATTGGTCATAGCATAGCGTTTGCCGTAGAAAAGCTTCTGCCACTGGCGTACCATTCCAAGATACTCATTGTTAAAGATACACAGGATAACCGGAAGCTCCTCCAGAACTGCAGTTGCAAGCTCCTGAATGTTCATCTGCACACCGCCGTCACCGGAGATAACGATGACAGGTCTGTCGGGATTTCCGATTTTGGCTCCGATGCCGCCTGGAAGACCATAGCCCATTGTTCCCAGACCACCGGACATGATCATCTGTTTGCCCTCTGTGATTTCCGCATACTGGGAGACAAGCATCTGATGCTGTCCTACATCTGTTACGATAATACTGTTCTCAAATTGTTCGTTGATCTCTTTCAGGATATCCATCGGACTTAAAAGATCATTTGGACGCATTTTAAGCGGATGCTCTTCTTTCCAGTTTTTGATCAGGTTAAGCCACTTGTCCGTTGAACATTCCTGGACGTATTCGTTCATTTTGGTGATAGCCTCTTTTGCATCAGCAACAATGGGGATATCTACCTGAATGTTTCGGGAAATGGATGCTGTATCAATATCAATGTGGATAATCTGGGCATGTGGTGCAAATTCATGAAGTTTTCCGGTGATTCTGTCATTGAATCTGGTTCCGATGGAGAACAGCACATCGCAGTTGCTGACTGCCATATTTGCTGCATAGGCACCATGCATGCCAAGGTTTCCGATATAGAGTGGATGGTCTGTGGGGATAGAGCCTTTTCCCATTACGGTTGTGACAACCGGTACTTTTGTCTTTTCCACTACTTCCCGGAAAATTTCATGGGCGCGGGAGATTACTACACCGCCGCCTGCCAGGAATAAGGGACGTTTTGCTTTATTTAAAAGTTTGATGGCACGTTTGAGCTGACCGATATGGACATCTGTGTTGGGCTTGTATCCGCGGATGTTTACATTTTTAGGATACTCAGCGCTGCCAAGTTCTGCCATTACGTCCTTTGGAAGGTCGATAAGGACAGGTCCCGGACGGCCGGTGCGGGCAATGTAGAAGGCTTCTTTGATAATTCTGCCAAGGTCTTCACGTCTGCGGACAGTAACGCCGTATTTGGTGATGCTTCTGGTGATTCCTACGATGTCTACTTCCTGAAATGCATCGTTGCCGATGAGGTGGCGGGCTACCTGGCCGGTGAAGCATACAAGAGGTACGCTGTCATAGTTGGCGGTTGCAAGTCCTGTTACAAGGTTGGTTGCTCCGGGACCGCTGGTTACCAGACATACGCCGACTTTGCCGGTGGTTCTGGCGTAGGCGTCGGCTTCGTGTACAAGGGCCTGTTCGTGACGGGGGAGGATGATTTTGACATCGTCCTGTTTGTAGAGTTCATCACTGATGTCGATGGTACAGGCTCCGGGGTAGCCGAAGAGGTATTCTACGCCTTCTTCTTTTAAGGCTTTGACTAAGAGTTTGTTGCCGGATATTTGTTTCATATTTTGGTAAACCTCCTTTGTGTATGTGTATAGGACGCTCAGAAATTTATTTGTTTGGTGTGCGGTTTCGGAGCCTAGTACATCGTTTCGTAAATAATTATACCAATCGCGTAGGATGCGGATTCGAGTGTGCTGGTATAAAAACGCAGGCGTAGCGGGCTACGCTGAGGCTTTTAGACCTGTGCAATCGGATTCGCAGACAAGTGAGTGGTATAGTTATTTCGAAAACGATGTACTAGGAACTCTAAGTGTCTGAAAATCTGCTAAAACCGTTCAGAAAAATCTCAAACTCGCCGCAGATGCGGCTCAGACAGTGAGATTTTTCTGAACAACGCAGATTTCCAGGCACTAAGAGTTACTACGACTCCTGCAAATGCACCCGAAAACAAATAAATTTCCGAGCTGTGTGTTGGCCAATACAGGGGGCAGAATGGCGCTGCGCTGATTCTGCCGAGTGTGGGGTGGCGGGTTTGATGTGACAGATTAAAGCAAGCACGAACGACTTTTTGACCCTGATATATAAATATAGTAAAAAACGCCCTGGGCTTGTTTGCCCAGGGCGAAAATGTTTTCCGCGGTACCACCTGTATTCAGAGTCTGGCTCTGCACTTTGTCAGTACTGATATACTGTGTTCCTGTAACGTGGAACTGACGTTGAAGCCTACTTGGCATGTCCGTTCAGGTCTTGTGGATCAGACGGGATATACGGTTTGGTTCACTGCTCGGGGGCTACTTCCACAATTCGTTCACGAAAGCTCGCACCGACCGCTTTCTCTCTGTGCTTCCCGGAGTTGTGTACTCCTCCCTGTCATGGCATTTGGCTGATATGAGGTATTCATTGTCCGAATAGGGTGGACAAATGTTTTCTTGGGTTACATTATACATTTATAGAGAGGAAATTGTCAACCGGGTTTTGGATAATTGCTATAAAATTTATGTTCCTGAATGAATTTTGGCTACGTTACTGAGAACGGAGTGAACAGTAATGTAATTGACAGATTTCTATATTGCTGATATAAAAAATAAATAATACAGTTGTTTGGAAGGAGGGGACATATGGATTATTTATCGAATAATGTGGCGGTGAATCTGAAGAGGATTCGGAAATCCAAGAGTATGAGTCTGGATCAGGTGTCTGAGCAGACGGGGGTGAGTAAGAGTATGCTGGCTCAGATTGAGAGAGGGACTGCCAATCCTTCTCTGGGTGTGCTGGGGAAGATTACAAGTGGTCTGAGGATAGAGTTTCAGGAGCTGATACAGCCGCCGAGAGTGGACTGTTGTCTGGTGACACCGGCAGAACTGGTTCCTACCAAGGAGATAGCAGGACAGTACAGGGTATGGACCTGTCTGCCTTATGAGGATACCCGTCTGGTGGAGGTGTACCGGATCGAGGTGGAACCGGGTGGTGTTTATATCAGTGGTAGCCATGGGGAGAAGACAAGAGAATATCTGGCTGTTATGGAGGGTGTGCTTACTCTGGAATGTCATGGTGAGAAGTATGAAATCCACAGAGATCAGGTGTTTAAGTTTGAAACGGATCAGGAGCATGTCTATCGGAACACAGGGAAGGAGAAAGCCTGCTGTACCTGTTTTTTTCTGGATTATCATTGATGCAGTTGTATCAGGAGTTTTGTTGCTGAAGCGGTCTGCCGCAGGTGGATTACCATAGTGTAGAACTGAGTAGTGAAGCAGGTGATTTTATCCGAAGTATGAGTGTAAAATGTACAATATAATGCACAAAATAATGAAAAAGATACACCAGAAAATGAATATCTGAAAAGAAAGGATGTATGTAATGGTTTGTCAGTCTGCCATTTCATGAAGAGGCTGTGTTGTTATGAATTGTTGAGAAACCTTTATTATCGCACGAATATGCAGGAAATATTGGATATACAATAAGGAGAACACAGAGCTTTCGTTACTGTTCACTCCGTTCTCAGTAACGATCTTTCTGTAAAAAATGTAAATGTTCAAAAAAACATGTTGACAAATCATAAGGGCAGTGATATTGTAAGGATGTACAAAATAATACACAGAAAAAGTTAAGCAAAGGCGCTTACCCATACGGGTCAGTTTGTCTTTGCTTTTTTTATTATCTTAAGGATGCAGGAGGGCACAGCTATGAAATTAAAAGACACAGGATTAACTTTTCAGGACATTAAGGACAAAGTAAACAAGTACATGATCGAGACTTATGAGAGATTTGATTTCCTTGCAGAGACAGCAGAGGGCATGTACATTTATGATGAGAATAAAACTCCATATCTTGATTTTTACGCAGGTATTGCAGTAAACAGCGCAGGAAACTGTAATCCGAAGGTTGTAGCTGCTGCAAAGGATCAGTTAGATGATATTATGCATACATTCAACTATCCATACACAATCCCGCAGGCGCTGCTTGCTGAGAAAGTCTGTGAAACAATCGGAATGGACAAGATTTTCTATCAGAACTCTGGTACAGAGGCTAACGAGGCAATGATCAAAATGGCCCGTAAATATGGTATTGAAAAGTATGGTCCAAACCGTTATCATATCGTAACTGCAAAGATGGGATTCCATGGAAGAACCTTTGGTGCCATGTCTGCAACAGGTCAGCCGGGTAATGGATGCCAGGTTGGATTCGGACCTATGACTTATGGTTTCTCCTATGCACCGTACAATGACCTTCAGGCTTTTAAGGATGCATGTACAGAGAACACAATTGCCATTATGGTTGAGCCTGTACAGGGCGAGGGTGGCGTACATCCTGCAACAATGGAATTCATGCAGGGACTTCGTAAATTCTGTGATGAGAACGATATGCTTCTTCTGATCGATGAAGTACAGACAGGATGGTGCAGAACAGGTGCTGTTATGTCCTATATGAATTATGGTATCAAACCGGATATCGTATCTATGGCAAAGGCTCTGGGCGGTGGAATGCCAATCGGTGCCATCTGTGCAACAGCAGAGGTTGCAAAAGCTTTCACAGCAGGTTCCCATGGAACTACATTCGGCGGACATCCGGTAAGTTGTGCAGCTGCACTGGCTGAGGTGAATGAGCTTCTGGACAGAGATCTGGCTGGAAATGCAAAGAAGGTTGGCGATTACTTTGCAGCTAAGCTTGAGAAGCTTCCTCATGTAAAAGAAGTAAGACATCAGGGACTTCTGGTAGGTGTGGAATTTGATGATACTATCGGCGGAGTGGATGTAAAACATGGTTGTCTTGACAGACATCTTCTGATCACAGCTATTGGAGCGCATATCATCCGTATGATCCCACCGCTTATTGTTACAGAAGAAGAGTGCGACAAAGCTGTAGCAATCATCGAAGATACAATTAAATCTCTGGAAAAATAAAAATCCGGCAACGGAGTGATACAGTAAGGACAAGGGCGTCACGAATTATATTCGTGCGCCCTTTTATGATATCAGGGACAAAAGGTCAAAAAGTCGTTCGTGCCTGCACGATAAGACTTTTGAACTTGGGACCTGCCAAACATGAGAAAGTAGCGATTTACATAGCAAATCAGCGGATTTCGAATGTTTGAGAATCTGATAAAAATTTGATAGGTAATTGCGAAACTCGCGGTGCTCGTTCGTAACCTTGAACCAAAACAAGGAA
>NZ_JAJDMI010000255.1:0-234 GCF_020593505.1 Blautia sp. DFI.3.45 | reverse complement strand
ATAAATGCCTGTAAGTCATTACTTTTTAGATAATTAAACCATTGCAAAATGATTTCCCTAGCTTCATTAAACCATTCATCTTGAGAGATTTCAACTGCTTTCTCAAAACTATTTGTCAGCTCAGCTAAAAGGGCTGCAGTCTTTTCACCAATCCCCTGTTTGATTAAGCGATCAATTAATGTTTTTTTGACTAATGGTTGAAAATGTAAGGTTTGGCATCGTGATTGAATCGTT
>NZ_JAJDMI010000254.1:0-234 GCF_020593505.1 Blautia sp. DFI.3.45 | reverse complement strand
TGGATTATATGACACTAAAAGAGGCCGCCGAAAAATGGGGCGTGACACCTCGTAGGGTAAATTATTATTGTGCTGGTGGGCGTATCCCCGGCGCTGTGAAAATGGCCGGTGTTTGGCTGATCCCAAAGAACGCAGAAAAGCCGATTGACGGAAGGACAAAACAAGGGAAGGGGTTGCACCATGAATAAAATCCTGATTATAGATGATGACAGAGAACTGTGCGCTTTGATTAAA
>NZ_JAJDMI010000253.1:0-236 GCF_020593505.1 Blautia sp. DFI.3.45 | reverse complement strand
GAAGAACCAGAGGTGGAACTACTGGTTTGAATGACGGATGATTTAGATGATTCAGAGAATATAGAAGTAGAGGTCGTTGCAGAAGAAGAAATGACCGAGGAAGAAATGACTGGAGAAGAAGTGAATAGAGAAGAAGTGACTGAAGAAGAAATTACTGAGGAGGAAATCACAGAAGTTCCATTGCTAGGATAGAATGGGGTAATAATTGGACGCGAAGACGTGATAGAGCTGGTGAT
>NZ_JAJDMI010000252.1:0-236 GCF_020593505.1 Blautia sp. DFI.3.45 | reverse complement strand
CCTGTACCGTACCACATTGCCCGAAGCAGTAACCTCAGGCACTACATTGAAAATCACCGAAGTGCACGACTGGGCACAAATCTACGCTGATGGCAAGCTGCTGGCCCGTCTCGACCGCCGCAAAGGAGAATTTACCACTATCTTGCCGGCCTTGAAGAAAGGTACGCAACTGGATATTCTGGTAGAGGCAATGGGACGTGTCAACTTTGATAAGTCCATCCACGACCGGAAGGGAA
>NZ_JAJDMI010000251.1:0-236 GCF_020593505.1 Blautia sp. DFI.3.45 | reverse complement strand
GATCGCAAGGGTGCAGGCCCAGTGGTATGGGCAGCAGTCCGGAAAGGGAGTAAAGTATCTGGCTACATCAAAACATATCAGGAAGTTATATAAGAGAAAACATGATTCAGTAACGGATTATCTGCACAAGGTCACAAGGTATCTTGCAGAATACTGCCGGGAACAGGGGATCACCTGTGTCGTTGCAGGGGATATCCGGAATATCCGGAGAGAAAAAGACCTGGGACACAGGACAA
>NZ_JAJDMI010000250.1:0-236 GCF_020593505.1 Blautia sp. DFI.3.45 | reverse complement strand
AGTCATGGTCTGCTCCAAATCATACAGGGGACGCTACGCTTCCCCTGCGCTGGCTGCCGCCAGCTACCCTTTTGTGTACTTGCCATCTGGGGACACCTTGCGTTGCAAGCTGTTCCCAGCCGACAAGTTTCATAAAATATGCTATCTTTTCGATAGCCAATGAAGTATAATGAAGATGACAACAAATCGTTAAGGAAAGAATCGAAGGTGGTGCAAACGAAAAAGCAGTATGGAGA
>NZ_JAJDMI010000249.1:0-236 GCF_020593505.1 Blautia sp. DFI.3.45 | reverse complement strand
CCGGTCTGGAGCATATTTGATTTCTTACTGATCACGAAGTCATAACCCTGAGCACCTGCACATCCTTTGGAAAGTTTGACAGTAAGCTTGTTTCTGTCAATGGAATGGCTGGAAATCTTTGTGTTGGCAGGTCGCAGGTATGCGCCGTTTTCATCTGTGATACTTCCGTCTGTGTGAATGACTCTGCCATTGAGAGATTCTGTACCAAATGCTATGAAATAATCCTGTCCTTTGGA
>NZ_JAJDMI010000032.1:0-41029 GCF_020593505.1 Blautia sp. DFI.3.45 | reverse complement strand
TTGTATATGAAAATCACGCCATGCCGGTCTTCTACCGTGATGTCATGTATCGTGAGGGAGCGGAAGGGAAAGACGAAGCATACCTGAAACTCTATGACGGCCATGACTGGAAATGGTTCTGTGTACGTCTGGCTCATACAGATATGGCATATCTGAGAAAATACTGGTCAGGGAAAAAGGCATCTGCCCCGACTCTGGAAAAGAGACACCAGAAGTACTTTTTGCGTTTTTCCTATACAGAAGAAGTAACACTTACCAAAACACCTGTGAAAGAACAGGTTATCTGCAGCGTGGACTTAGGGATCAATACCGATGCAGTCTGTACCATCATGCGGGCAGACGGAACTGTCCTGGGAAGAAAATTCATAGATCATCCCAGTGAAAAAGACCGGATGTACCGCACACTGAGACGGATCCGCAGATCCCAGAGGGAACATGGTTCTGCGCAGACACAGGGAAGATGGGCATATACGAAACGTCTGAATACAGAACTGGGCAAAAAGATTGCAGGTGCGATTGTAAGATATGCGGAAGAAAACCATGCAGATGTGATCGTGTTCGAGTATCTGGAGATGCAGGGGAAGATATCGGGAAAGAAAAAGCAGAAACTGCACCTGTGGAGAAAAAGAGATATCCAGAAGTGCTGTGAACATCAGGCACACAGGAAAGGGATGCGGGTATCCCGGATCTGTGCATGGAATACCAGCAGATTGGCTTATGATGGTTCCGGGGTGGTAATACGCGACTGGAAAAACCACAGCCTCTGTACTTTTCAGACAGGAAAACGATATAATTGTGACCTGTCAGCATCCTGTAATATAGGGGCGAGATATTTTATAAGGGAACTTTTAAAACCCCTTCCGGCAACGGAAAGGTCTTTACTGGAGGCAAAAGTCCCTTCTGTAAAGCGTAGAACCTCATGTGTCTATGCAGATCTGAGGAAACTCCATTCAGAAATGGAATTTTTAAAAGCAGCATAGATACAGGCAGATATACAGCGGACTACCTGTAATGTGGGAACCAGCCATATCTGGCATGGGAAATGCGCATAACTGCGCACCTAAGTTACAGGCGTATCCGCCGATATTCAGTCTGACGCCTAAAGCGTCTGGAAGCATGTGACTTTAGTCATGTGAGGTTCACGAAAAACGGAGGCTTGTCAGAAAACTCATGGATAACTTCCGGAATCCGCCAGCAGGAATATGAGTCCTATTATGCGGATAATGGTTCTCTTTTGTTTATCGGAATCTTTCTCGGTTCTCTTTTCCTTATGGGAACAGCTATGATTATTTATTATAAACAGATTTCCGAAAGATATGAAGATCAGAAACGATTTGAGATCATGCAGAAGGTTGGATTAAGTCTCGGGAGGTCAGAAGTTCTGTCCGCAGACAGATTCTGATGGTATTTTTCCTCCCGCTGTTAATGGCAATGCTTCATATTACCATGGCATTTCCAATGATCCGCCGGTTACTTTTACTTTTCGGAATGACGAATACGAAGCTGTTTATTGGATGTACGGCGGGAACAGTATTGATCTTTGCTGTTGTGTATGGGTTGATTTATCTTATGACGGCGCGTTCTTACTATCATATTGTAGAACGCAAATAAATATCAGGGTCAGAAGATTCTTAGATCATTCGTGTTTATACGATGAGATTTTGGAAACTTCTGACCCTGATATGTTTATTTATATTTTATGATTAGATAGAAATTTTCAGTCAAAAAGAATGAGCGTATTAGAGCGTGTTTGAAAAATCATTCAGCATTCCTTTTTGAATGTCAATCGGAAAATTTCAGGGAAAGGCTCTGTTGTTGAGAATGAAGTAAACAGTAACGTTATCTGCACTTCAGCCTTATATTTCCACTGTCAGTCTGGATCACCAGATTTCCGCCCGTTCCTTTTTGTGTGTAAGAAATATCACAGTCATCTTGGTCTTCCACCATCTTACCGGTCAGCGCATCATCTACATTGATATCTCCCATATCAGTATTCACCTGTATGTTCCATGTGCGCATCACGTCTTCTTTACCAATAAAACAAAGATCACCCATATCCGTTTTCACTTTCAGATTATTGAAATCACAATTTTTAAAAAATACATCTCCTGAATCCGTCTGAACGGCTCCATTTTCGATTTCGCATCCATTCAGCAATATATTGCTCATATCCGATTTAATATCTGCAAGCTTCCATTTCTGACCTTCCGGCACGTAAATTGTTACCACATTTTCATCTGTAGTAAGTGTTCCTTCACCCAAAAGACCCGACAAAAATCCGATATCAACATGATAATAAGTCTTCCCATCATTGTTATTTTCCTGAATCCTTAATTTACCATCCTTTACCTGATAACTGATCGGATCCTTTTTCTGATCGGATGCCCGATAAGAAATATAACAGTACTGATCATTTGAATTGACTACTTGCAAATTCATATCTGTCATGGAGATGTCTGCTGAGTCGAAATCATCAAGCTTTGTTTTCTTAAGAACCATCTCATTATCGCTTTTTTTTGCAGCTCCATCCATTTTGTTTAAATCCGCTGATTTCACATATTTACTTCCACCGCTCGCAACACCGATGCCCGTCAAAGCTGTACCACATACACAGCATCCGACTCCTACTGCAAGCCATGCCTTTGCCCATCTTTTCATCGTTCTAACCTCTCTCTCTTTCTGCCAGTGATCCGGCGTACCAGCTTCGCAATTAGCATGCTGCTCCATTTACATAGATATACGCACAACAGTACACCAAGGATGCCAGCGCCCACAGCCAACAGCCCACTTCCTGTAAGCATTGCAAAACCGCTCATAGAAAACGGGACTGCCAGTATACCGCGGACAAGGATTTTCCCGCCAATAAGCATCAGACATAAAACTACACATAACAAAATTGCAAATACACACACAACTAATGCAAGAACGACTGCAGCAAATGCTGCCAGAAGCGGAGCTCCTACCGGTGCTGCAAATAATACCAATAGCGCTATCCATACCACATGTTTTCCGGAACCTTTCTGTTCTGCTCTGGTCTGTCCATCTGTTTCATAATTCTGATGATCTTCTATTTTCTTATTCAGAAGATTCGCCATCAGTTCTCTGGCAGCCTCCTTCGGCGTACCAAGTTCTTTCATCAGTTCTTCTGCTCCTTCCTCATCTGTCTCCTGAAAATACTCGGTAAAATATTCCATTGCATCTTCATAGTCCTGTCTCGGAAGCTTCCGCAGATATTTATGCAGCTGGTTTAAATATTCCTCTCTGCTCAACCTCTTATCCTCCCTTCAATAATCCCATCTACAGTGTCTTTGTAGATTTGCCATTCATTGCTCAGATATGCAATCTGTGCCTTGCCTTCTTCTGTAAGGGAATAGTATTTTCTCTTTCTTCCCTGATACTCCTGCGAATAGGTAGTCAGATATCCTGCACTTTGTAACTTCTTCAATATGGGATAGAGCGTAGATTCTTTAATGTCAGCAGCCTTCTTCACTGTCTGACTGATCTCATAGCCATAAGAATCCCTGCTTTCTACCACTGACAGTATCATATATTCAATCAATAATGCTGATACCGGAAAATACATTGAATCACCTCCTGATATATATGTAAAATATTTATATATATAAATTTTACATATACTATACTTCGATGCTACCACAATGTCAATACATATATAAAATTTTTATATATATTTTTCGGAGCTCAATCGTTATGGTATCTCTGGACAATCTGCAATGGATTTCTGATATCAAACTATTCATTTGACTATCTTTTGGAGTGTGTTTGAACATATCGGTATTTCGTGGAGTCTGACTCCAATATGCATGACCTCATGTGGTCATAAAAATATACGCATCAGCCGTAAAACTGATGCGCACATAAAAATTATTTTACTGTAACTGTAATCACTTTATATATACCATTCTGTGCATATACCCATATCTTACAGTTTCCCTTTCTCATAGCTTTGATTACACCATCAGATGTCACAGTTACTACTTTTGTATTACTGCTTTCATAGCAGAGCCTTGTTAAACTTATCAATATTATACTGTTCCATATTTACCAGAGCCAGATCCAGAGTGTCATCCTGTACCAGATTGCAGGCACGGACAGAGCCATATTCCTTCAGAACAACAGCAATTTCCGAATATTGCCGGTGAAATGCGGTGAGAAGCTCAGGGAAAAAGACGGTGCTCAGCATAGGCGGGATCCCAATACGAATAGGAGGCTTCACTCTCGCCATACTGGAGTAATCTGCCTGAAGCTCGTTGCAGTATTGAAGAATGTAAGTGGCTTTATTATAAAGCTCTTCGCCTTCTTCAGTAAGGATCAGTCTGTTTCCTTTTCTATAAAAAAGGCTGATGCCGAATTCAATTTCCAGATCGCGGATAGCAACGGACACAGTGGGCTGCTTTTTTCTGTATACGAAATTCAAATAAATAGTAACTTTAATACTTGGCGTACAAATGATTATGCCACTGCTGAATCTCTTTTCTCTGCCTTGAAATAAAAAAATTATCCTGCAGGTATCTTTCTTGTCCTTCGCACGCTGCTGAACTGTCTTGATTGCATTATTTTATGGAATTGCTATAGGCATTGAATTTTGGCAGGGAAAGATTATCTGAAAACTGAAAAATGAGTATAAAAAATAAATATAGGGCTGTTGCAATGACGGAAAATAAGGTATGATATCTGCAGAAGCATGATACATGTTTCCATAACCCGGGTGAAGTAAATGAAAAAGGCAATAATCTGTTGAGATATCTTCACCGGATAGACACAAAATCATTTGGAGAAAGTTATATGAAAAAGTTTAGGTTAAATGTACAGAGACATATCTGCATTTTATTATGCCTTATTTTATATATTACTGTGCTTCCCCTTCCTGTATCAGCAGAGGAAGCAAAATCCAAAACAGTCAGAGTAGGCTGGTATGAGGGAACCTATAATACCACAGGACCAGACGGTCAGAGGAGAGGCTACAGCTACGAATACCAGCAGGCAGTAGCTGCGCATACCGGATGGAAATATGAATATGTGGAGGGAAGCTGGGCAGAACTGATGAGTATGCTGAAAAATGGACAGATCGATCTGCTGGGAGGCATTTCCTATACAGAGGAACGTTCCACTTCCATGCTTTTTTCAGAATTGCCTATGGGAGAGGATAAATATTACCTGTATGTGGATACTTCTAATACAGATATCTCCATTTCAGATCTGACTACATTAAATGGAAAAAGAATCGGTATGCTGCCGAATGCACTTCCTGCCGAAATGTTCCATGAGTGGGAGAAAAGTCATGGAGTGAACACGCAGCAGGTTGATATTACCGGTGCAGATGATGTTCGTCAGAAATTGAAAAATCATGAAATTGACGGATTTGTTTTAAATGAATCTCCACAGTGGGAAAGAGACGATATTTCTCCTGCTATTCTGATTGGTAGCTCCTATAATTATTTTGCAGTCAGCAAAAAACGCCCGGATTTGAAAGAAGAGCTGGATCAGGTAATGCAGAAGATAGAGAGGGAGAATCCTTTTTATACAGACGATCTTTATAAAAGGTATCTCTCTGCAAATTCCCTTGAAACTCTTACGGATGAGGAACAGAACTGGCTGGAACAGCATGGGGCGGTCAGGATTGGATATCTGAAAAATGATGTGGGTATCAGCCTTGTGGATACGGAGTCAGAGAAACCGGTAGGAATTATTAACGATTATATTAGTCTGGTATCCGGTTATCTGGGTGAACAAGCCATAGAATTTCAACTGACAGGTTTTGAATCCCAGGAGAAAGAGCTGCAGGCATTAAAGGATAACAGGATTGATATGATTTTTCATATGAACCAGAATCCATATGAAGCTGAGCAGAATGATATTGTATTGTCAAATACTGTTTTTGAAATTAATGTTGCAGTACTCACCGGTGTTAAGAAGTTTGATGAAAATAAAGAGAATACAGTAGCAGTGAGCAGGAATAACCTGCTGGGGAAGTGGTATATTTCTTTTAATTATCCATTCTGGAAAATAAAGGAATACGACTCATCTGCTGAGGCCGATAAAGCAGTTCAAAGTGGAGAGGCAGACTGCTTTGTTGTGAAGGCAGGACAGTCATTAAAGACACTGGAGGACAGCAAAATGCGCAGTATTTTTCTTACGAAATCCGGCGCTTCCTGCTTTGCGGTCACCAGGGAAAACACAACATTAATGAATATCCTGAACAAAACCATTCAGACTCTGCCTGCTTCCAGACTTTCCAGTCAGTTTTACGTATATGAAAACGCACCGGGCAAGGTTACTCTGGCAGAATACATAAAGGATAATCTGCGGGTAGTTTCCATTTGGTTTGTAAGTGTGGTCTTGATTATTGTATGGATTATAGTTTATCTGCTGATACAAGCGAGAAAAGCCAAGATTCAGGCAGAAAAGGCTAATGCCGCCAAATCAGAGTTCCTTTTCAATATGTCTCACGATATCCGGACACCCATGAATGCCCTGCTGGGATACAGTGAGCTGATAAAAAGGGAACTGACTGATCCGAAACTTCTGGATTATCAGGAGAAGATGGAACAGTCCGGAAATCTGCTTCTGTCTATTATCAATAATGTGCTGGACATGGCCCGGATTGAAAGCGGTAAGGTGGAACTGGATGAAGATTATGTGAAGATCAGAGATATTTATCAGGGAATTTACAAAATTTTCCAGGCGGAAGCGGAGAAAAAATGTATTCACCTTAAGATGGAATATGATGTCAAGCATGAGCACGTAATCTGCGATGAGACGAAGAACAAGGAAATTTTCCTCAATCTGATCAGTAATGCGGTAAAATATACAGCTTCAGGGGGAAGAGTTACCATAAGGATCACAGAGCTTGACTGTGACAGGAAAGACTATGTGCGGATACGGACTCAGGTAATTGATACAGGTATCGGAATGAGCGAAGAATTCCTTCCATCTCTCTTTGAGGCTTTTGCCAGGGAACGAAATACAACAGACGGAAAGATTGCGGGAACAGGTCTGGGAATGCCGATCATAAAGAAGTATATTGATATGATGTACGGAACTATTGAAGTAGAAAGTAAGCAGGGAGAAGGAAGTAAATTTACAGTTACCCTGGAATACAGGATTGCTGATAAGAGCTACTATGAACAGGATACGGAAAAATCTTCAGATGTGGATGAAACAGACAGAATCAGCGGAAAACATATTTTGCTTGCCGAGGATAATGATCTGAATGCGGAAATCGCACAGTTTATCCTGGAGGATATGGGACTTATGGTTGATCGTGTTGAGGATGGAGTTCAGTGTGTGTCAAGGATAGAACAGAAACCGGCAGGCACCTATGACCTGATCCTTATGGATATTCAGATGCCGAACATGGACGGCTACAGGGCAACTGAGATGATCCGCGGACTGTCAGATAAAGACAAAGCCACTATTCCAATCATAGCCATGACAGCCAATGCCTTTGAGGAAGACAGAAAAAAGGCACTGGCAAAAGGAATGAACGGACATATTGCAAAACCTGTTGATGCAGAAAAAGTTGAGAAGACTATTTGTTCGGTTTTAGGCAGCCAGAGTGAACAGTAACGCGACACGTTAAAGTACAGAACAGGTATTCGCTTGCTCTGTACTTTTTTTATATGGGATGATATACTGAAAATATAACCATATTAAACATATTTCAATTTTTGATAAGTGAAATTTGATTAAAACAGGAGAATATTATGGATCATTTTGAATTGCATTCCGAGTACAAGCCAACTGGAGATCAGCCTCAGGCAATTGAACGTCTGGTCAGAGGCTTTAAAGAAGGCAACCAGTTCGAAACTTTACTGGGTGTCACAGGCTCCGGTAAGACCTTCACTATGGCGAACGTCATCGCCCAGCTTAATAAACCAACCCTCATCCTCGCCCACAATAAAACTCTCGCGGCGCAGCTTTACGGTGAGATGAAAGAATTCTTCCCTGAGAACGCAGTGGAATATTTTGTCTCCTATTATGACTACTATCAGCCGGAGGCTTATGTCCCGTCTTCAGACACCTATATTGCCAAAGACTCCTCCATCAATGACGAGATTGACAAACTCCGTCTCTCGGCCACAGCCGCAATGTCAGAGCGGAAAGACGTAGTGGTCATTTCCTCCGTTTCTTGTATCTACGGATTGGGTTCCCCTCAGGAATTCTTTGACATGATGATCTCTCTGCGTCCGGGAATGACCAAAGACCGGGATGAGGTAATCCGGGAACTGATCGACATTCAGTACACCAGAAATGAGATGGACTTCCACCGAAGCACCTTCCGTGTCCGTGGAGATACTTTGGAAATTTTTCCTGCCAACAGCTCCGATACAGCCGTGAGAGTAGAATTTTTCGGAGATGAGATTGACCGTATTTCAGAAATTGATGTACTGACAGGAGAAATCAAATGCCAGCGTTCTCATATCAGCATCTTCCCTGCATCCCACTATGTAGTGCCAGCAGAACAGATCCAGAGAGCAGCTGTAGCAATAGAAGAAGAATTAAAAGAACGTGTAGAGTATTTCAAAAGCGAAGACAAGCTTCTGGAAGCCCAGCGAATCTCAGAACGCACCAATTTCGACATTGAAATGATGAAAGAAACCGGATTCTGTTCAGGAATCGAAAATTATTCCAGACATCTGTCAGGATTAAAGCCCGGACAGCCGCCATACACACTGCTGGACTATTTTGGAGATGACTTCTTACTTATTATAGATGAATCTCATATCACAGTACCTCAGGTAGGAGGAATGTACGCCGGTGACCAGAGCAGGAAGCAGACATTGGTGGACTATGGTTTCCGTCTTCCTTCGGCAAAGGACAACCGTCCTTTAAGCTTCGAAGAATTCGAATCCAAACTGGATCAGGTCATGTTTGTATCTGCCACTCCAGGACAATATGAGTATGATCATGAACTCCTCCGTGCAGAACAGATCATCCGTCCAACCGGACTCCTGGATCCGAAAGTAGAAGTCCGCCCCATTGAAGGCCAGATCGATGATCTGATCGGAGAAGTAAACAAAGAAGTGTCAAAGAAACACAAAATCCTGATTACCACTCTCACCAAACGAATGGCAGAAGACCTGACAGAATATATGAAAGAAGTAGGAATCAGAGTCCGTTACCTCCATTCCGATATCGATACCTTAGAGCGTGCCCGCATTATTCGTGATATGCGTCTGGATGTTTTTGATGTTCTGGTAGGAATCAACCTTCTTCGAGAAGGCCTGGACATCCCGGAAATCACCCTGGTAGCAATCCTGGATGCAGACAAAGAAGGTTTCCTCCGTTCCGAAACCTCCCTCATCCAGACCATCGGACGAGCTGCCCGAAATAGCGAAGGTCACGTGATCATGTACGCAGACAACATGACCGATTCCATGCACAAAGCCATCACCGAAACCAACCGCCGCCGAACCATTCAGGAAGCCTACAACAAAGAACACGGAATTACTCCGACTACTATCAAAAAAGCAGTCCGCGATCTCATCGCCGTATCCAAAGCAGTAGCCGAAACCGAAGTCCGACTCCAGAAAGACCCAGAGTCCATGACCCGTAAAGAACTCACCAAACTCATCGCCCAGGTAGAAAAACAAATGCGCGCCGCAGCCGCAGACCTCAACTTTGAACAGGCCGCTGAACTACGTGATAAAATGATCGACCTGAAAAAGAATCTGGATATTTTAGACAAATAGTGCTATAGAAGAGGCGATTCGCCTCCCAGGCGAGAGCCCCGCCTGTATAATCGTCCTGAACAGCCAGCGGGGAGAAATTATTGATATTGTGTGCATTTGCAGGATGCTTAGAGATACTTAGTCTGCAGAAATCTGCGTTATGAGCCGGCTGCATCACCTGTCTGAGCGGAGTCTGCGACGGAGCGAGTTTGACAAGCCGGCTCATGCCTTTAGCAGATTTCTGCAGACTTAGTATCTCTTAGCGTCCGAAACCGCACACAATATCAATAATTTCTCCCCGCGTCCCCTTTCTATAACATAATCCTAATAACCCCTATTGTTCATAAAATAACAAAAAATTCACAAAATAATATTGACAAACCAAATCAAGAGTGCTATCTTATGAGCATAAGGTGTTAGCACTCCTAAAACATGAGTGCTAACAAACCAAAAACAAAGGCAGTAAAGGAGTGGAACTTCATGGATCAGGAATTAGATGATCGTAAAAAGAAAATACTAAAAGCCATCATCAAAACCTACATGGAAACAGGCGAACCGGTGGGTTCCCGGACCATTTCCAAGTTTGCAGATTTAAATGTAAGCTCTGCCACCATCCGGAATGAGATGTCAGACCTGACAGATATGGGATATATCGTACAGCCCCACACCTCAGCCGGAAGAATTCCTTCTGATAAAGGTTATCGCCTCTACGTAGACGAGCTGATGAAAGAAAAGGAATCAGAGGTTCAGGAAATCAAGGATCTCATGATAGAGAAAACTGACAAACTGGATAAAATGTTGAAGCAGGTAGCAAAGGTACTGGCCTCCAATACCAACTATGCAACAATGATCTCTGTTCCACAGTACAGCGGAAGCAAGATTAAATTCATCCAGCTTTCCCGTGTGACACCCCTTCAGCTTGTGGCAGTAGTAGTGAGTGATAACAATGTCATCCGAAACCAGATCATCAATCTGGATGAGGAGATGGACGATCAGACAATCCTGAAATTAAATCTTCTTCTTAACACCAACTTAAATGGGGTGCCCATTCAGGATATCAACCTGGGAATGATTGCCCGCCTGAAAGAACAGGCAGGTGTACATGGCTCTGTGGTTGGCACAGTCCTTGATGCAGTGGCAGACACCATCCAGGTAGACGAAGACGATATGCAGATATATACTTCAGGAGCAACCAACATTTTCAAGTATCCGGAGCTTGCAGACACAAGCAAAGCGAGCGAGCTGATTTCAGCATTTGAAGAGAAGCAGGATCTGGTAGACCTGGTGAAAGAGAGAATGTCTGATACAGAGAACACAGGAATTCAGGTGTACATTGGTGATGAGATGCCGGTGCAGACCATGAAAGACTGCAGTGTAGTCACAGCCACTTACGAACTTGGAAAAGGAATGCATGGTACCATCGGTATCATCGGTCCCAAGCGTATGGATTATGCAAACGTAGTTGACAGCCTGAAGGCTTTGAAAGTCCAGCTGGACGAACTGATTAAGAAAGAGAGTTAGAAAGGCGGTAATAGAGAGTGTCAGAAGAAACAAAGAACACAGCTCAGGAAGAAGAGACAACAGATACTCCGGTAACAGAAGAAACTGTTGAGAATGAACCTGAAGTTGTAGAGAACGGCGAAGCAGAAACAGAGGAAATCCCGGTAGAGGACGGAGACGAGGAAGCTTCCCAGGATGACAAGAAAGACAGCAAATCAAAAACTTCTTTCTTCGGCAAGAAGAAAAAAGAAAAAGATAAATTTGAACAGCAGATTGAAGAACTTACAGACAGGCTGAAACGAAACATGGCTGAATTCGATAACTTCCGTAAGAGAACGGAGAAAGAGAAATCCAGTATGTATATCATCGGAGCCAAGGACATAGTTGAGAAAATGCTTCCGGTTGTGGATAACTTCGAGAGAGGTCTTGCACAGGCACCTGAAGGAGATTCTTTTGCAGATGGCATGAAGATGATCTACAAACAGCTGATCACCACATTAGATGAGCTGGGCGTGAAACCGATTGAAGCAGTGGGTAAGGAATTTGATCCGAACTTCCACAACGCAGTAATGCATGTGGAGGATGAAGAAGCTGGTGAGAATATTGTGGTAGAAGAATTCCAGAAGGGTTACACCTACAAGGATTTCGTAGTCCGCCACAGTATGGTAAAAGTAGCCAACTAATTTACATGAAAATATAGAATATATCAAATCTAGTTGAAAATAAACAGGAGGAACAAGATTATGGGAAAAATCATTGGTATTGACTTAGGTACAACAAACAGCTGTGTAGCCGTAATGGAAGGCGGACAGCCAACAGTTATTGCTAATACAGAAGGCGCAAGAACAACACCATCAGTTGTCGCTTTCACAAAAACAGGAGAACGTCTTGTAGGTGAACCTGCAAAACGTCAGGCAGTAACAAACGCAGAGAGAACAATCTCTTCCATTAAAAGAGAGATGGGTACTGACTATCGTGTAACAATCGACGACAAGAAATATTCTCCACAGGAAATTTCCGCTATGATTCTTCAGAAACTGAAAAAAGATGCAGAAGGATACCTTGGTGAGAAAGTTACAGAAGCAGTTATCACAGTTCCTGCATATTTCAATGATGCTCAGCGTCAGGCAACAAAAGATGCCGGTAAAATCGCAGGTCTTGATGTAAAACGTATCATCAACGAGCCAACAGCAGCAGCTCTTGCATATGGTCTTGACAATGAAAAAGAACAGAAGATTATGGTATACGATTTAGGTGGCGGTACATTCGATGTATCTGTGATCGAAATCGGTGACGGCGTTATCGAAGTACTTTCCACAGCAGGTAACAACCGTCTTGGTGGTGATGACTTCGACCAGAAAGTTACAGATTACATGCTTGCAGAGTTTAAGAAAGCAGAAGGCGTAGACTTAAGCAATGATAAGATGGCACTTCAGAGATTAAAAGAAGCTGCAGAGAAAGCAAAGAAAGAGCTTTCTTCCGCAACAACTACAAACATCAATCTGCCATTCATCACAGCTACAGCAGAAGGCCCGAAACACTTCGATATGAACCTTACAAGAGCTAAATTCGATGAATTAACACATGACTTAGTAGAAATGACAGCAGAACCGGTACGTCGTGCACTTTCAGATGCAGGTATCACAGCATCTGAACTTGGCCAGGTACTTCTGGTTGGTGGATCTTCCCGTATCCCGGCTGTTCAGGATAAAGTAAGACAGTTAACAGGCAAAGAGCCAAGCAAGAACCTGAACCCGGATGAGTGTGTAGCACTTGGTGCTTCTATCCAGGGTGGTAAACTTGCAGGTGATGCAGGCGCAGGTGATATCCTTCTTCTGGATGTTACTCCACTGTCACTGTCCATCGAGACAATGGGTGGTATCGCAACAAGATTGATTGAGAGAAATACTACAATTCCTACAAGAAAGAGCCAGATTTTCTCAACAGCAGCAGACAACCAGACAGCAGTAGATATCAACGTTGTACAGGGTGAGCGTCAGTTTGCAAAAGACAACAAATCCCTTGGCCAGTTCCGTCTGGACGGAATCCCGCCAGCACGTCGTGGTGTTCCGCAGATTGAAGTTACATTTGATATCGATGCAAACGGTATCGTAAATGTATCTGCTAAGGATCTTGGAACAGGTAAAGAACAGCACATCACAATCACAGCTGGTTCTAACATGTCTGATTCCGATATCGACAAGGCAGTAAAAGAAGCTGCTGAGTTTGAAGCACAGGATAAGAAACGTAAAGAAGCAATCGATACAAGAAACAATGCTGATTCCATGGTATTCCAGGTTGAGAATGCACTGAAAGAAGCCGGAGACAAGATCGATGCTAATGATAAAGCTGCTGTAGAAGCAGACCTGAACGCACTGAAAGATTTACTGTCTCAGACTGCAAATGCAGAAGAGATGACAGATTCTCAGGTAGCAGATATCAAAGCTGCTCAGGAGAAGATGATGGAAAGTGCTCAGAAGCTTTTCGCTAAAATGTATGAGCAGACACAGCAGGCAGGCGGCCAGGCAGGACCGGACATGAATATGGGCGGCGGTGCAGCAGGCAGCACAGATGCAGGAAACAACGATGATGTTGTAGATGCTGATTACAAAGAAGTATAATGTGACATTTCTGTAAAAGCAGAGATTTGCAACGGAAATATCAATAATAACTGTTCAGTGGGAGAGTCTCTCTCACTGAATAGTTGTGTTATAAATAAAACGGGTATAGGATTAAAATCATGGCTGATAAGAGAGATTATTATGAAGTCTTAGGCGTGGACAAAAGCGCCGATGACGCAACACTTAAAAAAGCATATCGTAAGCTGGCCAAGAAGTATCACCCGGATGTAAATCCAGGAGATAAAGAGGCTGAGGCGAAATTTAAAGAGGCAACAGAGGCTTACACCATCTTAAGCGATCCGGAGAAGAGAAAACAGTATGACCAGTTTGGCCATGCGGCTTTTGAAAACGGTGGCGGAGGTGCCGGCGGCGGCTTCGGAGGTTTTGATTTTAACGGTGCTGATATGGGTGATATCTTCGGCGATATTTTCGGCGATTTATTTGGCGGCGGCAGCAGAAGCAGACGTGCCAATAATGGTCCGATGAAGGGAGCTAATCTCCGCGCACGCGTAAATATTACTTTTGAAGAAGCTGTCTTTGGCTGTGAGAAGGAACTGGAGATCGTACTGAAAGACGAGTGTACCACCTGTCATGGAACAGGTGCGAAGCCGGGTACTTCACCGGTAACTTGTCCGAAATGTCATGGAGAAGGTCAGGTTGTTTATACACAGCAGTCCATGTTTGGAATGGTGCGTAATGTACAGACTTGTCCGGATTGTCATGGATCAGGTAAGATCATCAAGGATAAATGTACTTCCTGCCGCGGAACCGGATATACGTCTTCAAGAAAGAAGATTCAGGTATCTGTACCTGCAGGTATTGACAATGGTCAGAGCATCCGCATCCGTGAGAAGGGTGAACCGGGTACAAACGGAGGTCCGAGAGGCGATCTGCTTGTAGAAGTAAATGTTGCACGTCATCCGATCTTCCAGAGACAGGATATGAATATCTTCTCTACTGCGCCTCTTACATACGCGCAGGCAGCACTGGGCGGTACTGTACGTATCAACACAGTGGATGGAGAGGTTGAATATGAAGTGAAACCCGGAACTCAGACAGACACAAGGATCCGTCTGAAGGGAAAAGGTGTACCGTCTCTGAGAAACAAGAATGTACGTGGCGATCATTATGTGACTTTCGTTGTGCAGGTTCCTACAAACCTCAACGAAGAAGCAAAAGAAGCACTGCGCAAATTCGATGAGGCGTGTGGTAACCGTCCGAAATCAAAAGATTCTGATGATTTTGAAAAACCGGAAAAGAAGAAAAAGAGTTTCATGGATAAATTAAAAGAGACTTTTGAGGATTAATTATAAAAGAAAATTAAAGAAAAGAGGTTTACCCTCTTTTCTTTTTTTGTATAGTCGTGTATATTGAAGAGTAACGGTAAAAATCAGATGAACAGACAGGAATAAAAGTTTCCTGAGAAATGGAGAGATATTTGACAAAAACAGAGAAGATCGCAGCTTTTCGGGAGAAGTATCTCCCTGTATGGGTAATTTTGCCGCTGATAAGCATTTTTGTATTAAACTGTCTTATTTACTGGGGAAGCGGAGTACTGACAGCAGACAGATATCATTTTGATTTTACCATGTCACTGGACAGGGCAGTGCCGTTAATACCACAGTTTATCTGGATTTATATTCTGGCATTTCCTTTTTGGGCAGTGAATTATATTCTGGCTGCACAGAGAGGAAAAGATGGATTTTATCGGTTTGTGGCAACTGATCTGACTGTTCATATTACATGTTTTATTATTTTTCTGGTTTTGCCAACTACCAATGTCAGACCTGAAATTGCAGGAACTACATGGTCTCAGCAGATGCTTAAGTTTGTTTATCTTATGGATGGTGGAAACAGTCCGTCTAACTTATTTCCGTCAATCCATTGTTATGTAAGCTGGCTGAGCTGGCGCGGAGTCAGTAAATCAGAGAATATTCCAAAATGGTATCAGCATTTTTCACTGATTTTTGCAATACTGATCATTATTTCTACCCAGGTGCTTAAACAGCATTATCTGGTGGATGCCATTGCCGGAGTTGCACTGGTAGAATTGGCGTGGAGATTTTACAGCAAAGGAAACCGCCACGAGATATTCAGACATTTTTTTGAAAAAATAAGTGAAGCATGCAGTCGGTGGGTAAATAAGAATTGACTGGATGTGGTGAGATGCTACATTATGGGAATAGCTGCAGAGTAACAGAGAATGGGCCAGACATATTTTGGGATGATAATAGTTAATTATATAACATAAAGAAATGGAGACAATTACATGAAGTGGAACCGTTTTACAGTAAAAACGAAAACAGAAGCAGAAGATATCGTTATCAGCACACTTGCAGAAGTCGGCATTGAAGGCGTGGAAATTCAGGACAAACAGCCTCTGACTGAGGAAGACAAGGCTCAGATGTTTGTAGATATTATGCCGGAAGGACCAGCAGATGACGGCATTGCCTATCTGAATTTTTATCTGGAAGAAGATGCAGACAAAGAAGCAATCCTGAAAGATGTTCGTGAAGCATTAGATGACCTGAAGAATTTTATGGACATCGGGGAAGCTACCATTGAAGAATCTCAGACAGAGGACAAGGACTGGATTAATAACTGGAAACAGTATTTCCACCAGTTCTATGTAGATGATATCCTTATCGTACCGTCATGGGAAGAAGTAAAAGCAGAGGATAAAGACAAGATGATCCTCCACATTGATCCGGGTACAGCCTTCGGTACAGGTATGCATGAGACTACTCAGCTTGTGATTCGCCAGTTAAAGAAATATGTAACACCGGATACAGAGATGCTTGACGTAGGAACCGGAAGCGGTATCCTTGGTATCGTTGCCCTGAAACTTGGTGCGAAACATGTACTGGGAACAGACCTTGATCCATGTGCAGTTCCTGCAGTTGCAGAGAATAAAGAAGCAAACCAGATCGTGGATGAAACTTTTGATATGGTGATCGGAAACATCATTGACGATAAAGCGATTCAGGATCAGGCAGGATATGAAAAATATGATATCGTAACAGCAAATATCCTTGCAGATGTTCTGATCCCTCTGACACCGGTAATTGTAAACCAGATGAAAAAAGGCGCTTACTACATTACTTCCGGTATTCTTGATGTGAAAGAAGAAGTTGTAGTGGAGGCAGTAAAAGCAGCAGGCCTGACGGTCGTAGAAGTGACACATCAAGGCGAGTGGGTTTCCGTAACAGCAAGAAAGGACTGATCCTATGCAGCGTTTTTTCGTGGAGCCTTATCAGATTGAGGAAGAGGCACACCGTATCCACATCAATGGGACGGATGTAAATCATATTAAAAACGTTCTCCGCATGAAATGTGGGGAGGATGTGTGGATCAGTGACGGAGGAGATAAAGAATACCACTGTCAGATTGAAGAACTGGGAGAGGATGAGGTTCTGCTGCACATCCTTTATGCACAGGAGCCGGAATATGAGCTGCCCAATAAGCTTTATCTTTTTCAGGGACTGCCGAAAGCAGACAAGATGGAACTGATCATCCAGAAAGCAGTGGAGCTGGGAGCTTTTTCCGTAATTCCGGTAGAGACAAAGCGATGTGTGGTGAAGCTGGATGCTAAGAAGGCGGCAAAGAAGGTGGTTCGCTGGCAGCAGATCGCGGAGAGTGCAGCAAAGCAGTCCAAGCGAATGCTGATCCCGGAGATTCATGAAGTAATGACCTACAAACAGGCACTGGAATTTGCGAAACAGTTAGATGTAAAACTGATCCCGTACGAACTTGCCAAAGGAATGAAAGAAACCAGAGAAATCCTCAGCGAGATTAAGCCTGGACAGTCTGTCGGTATCTTTATCGGACCGGAGGGTGGATTCGAGGAAGAAGAGGTAGCAAAGGCACTGGAAGCAGGTGCCCATGCGATTACACTTGGAAGACGAATCCTCAGAACTGAGACAGCAGGACTTGCGATTCTTTCAGTTCTGATGTTCCAGTTGGAAAATGAATAATAGAAACAAGAGAGAACAAAAATGGAAGCATATTTTGATAATTCAGCCACGACCCGTTGCTTTGAAGAAGTAAAGGACATCGTGGTAAAAACAATGATGGAAGATTTTGGAAATCCATCTGCCATGCATCAGAAAGGTGTAGACGCAGAAGGGTATGTCAAAGAATCTGCCAGAACGTTGGCACAGATACTGAAAGTAACAGAAAAAGAAATCCTGTTCACTTCCGGCGGAACAGAGTCAAACAACCTGGCTCTGATCGGTGGTGCGCTTGCCAACAAACGAAGCGGTAATCACATTATCACAACTGCAATAGAGCATGCTGCAGTCAGCCAGCCAGTAGCTTTTTTGCAGGAACAGGGATTTGAAGTGACCATTCTTCCTGTAGACGGGCATGGAGTAGTAAAACTTGACGCATTGGAGAAAGCATTAAGGCCGGATACCATTCTCGTATCTACAATGATGGTAAATAATGAGACCGGTGCGGTTATGCCTGTAGAGAAAATCGGTGCAATGATCCAGGAGAAGTGTCCGAAGGCGCTGTATCATGTAGATGCGATCCAGGCATTCGGTAAATATCGTATTTATCCGAAGAAATGGAATATCCATCTTCTGTCTGTCAGCTCACATAAGATCCATGGACCAAAAGGAGTTGGATTCCTGTACATCAACAGCAAGGCAAAAGTGCAGCCTCTGATTCTCGGCGGCGGCCAGCAGAATGGCATGCGTTCCGGAACAGACAATGTACCGGGAATCGCAGGACTTGGTGTTGCAGCGAAGATGATGTACCAGAACTTTGACGAGAAAGTAGAGCATCTTTACCAGCTCAAAGAACGCATGGCAGAAGGACTTTCTAAGATTGACGATGTAGTAATCAACGGAATGCCTGTCAGAGAAGGCGCACCGCATATCTTAAGCGTCAGCTTTCTGGGAATCAGAAGCGAGGTATTGCTTCATACCTTAGAGGACAGAAACATTTACGTATCAGCAGGAAGCGCATGCTCCAGCCATAAGAGAAAACCAAGCGCAACACTTTCAGCAATGGGAATGAGCAATGCACAGATCGAGAACACTGTACGTATCAGCTTCTCAGAGGAGAATACATTCGAAGAAGTTGACTACTGCCTAGAAGTTCTGAATGAAGTACTGCCGATGCTGAAACGCTATGCACGCAGATAACAAATAATAGTTATAAGTGATATTTGGAATGGAACCTGAGATAAGCTCAGGAATATTTGAAAAGGTTGTTAATAGCATTTATATGAATTCTATTTGAAAATTACAGATATTAAATCCAGAAAAATATTAATTCTAATATTATATAAAACAATTTATTATAAGCAAAATAAGAGAAGGAGAAACAAATGATATTCCACGCATTTTTAATAAAATACGCAGAAATCGCCATCAAGGGCAAGAACAGATACATCTTCGAAGATGCCCTTGTAAAGCAGATGAACATCGCCCTTTCCAAAGTAGAAGGTGAGTTTGAAGTAAAGAAAGAACAGGGAAGAATCTATGTATTCTGCCCGGAGCAGTATGACTATGATGAAACTGTAGAAGCCTTGCAGCATGTATTCGGTATTGTTGGAATCTGCCCTGTAGTGATCTACGAAGATCAGGGATTCGAGCAGATGGCAAAGGACGTAGTTTCCTACATGAAGAACTGCCATCCGAACTACGACGGAAGTTTCAAAGTATATACAAGAAGAGCAAAGAAATCTTATCCGATCACATCCATGGAAGTTAGTGCAGAACTCGGCGGTCGTATCCTGGATGAGTTTCCGGATGCAAGCGTAGATGTACATGAACCGGACCTGACTCTTTCCGTAGAAATCCGAGACAAGATCTATGTATATTCCCAGACCATCAAAGGCGCAGGCGGAATGCCAATCGGCACAAACGGAAAAGCCATGCTTCTTCTTTCAGGCGGCATCGACAGCCCGGTAGCAGGATACATGATCGCAAAACGTGGCGTTAAAATTGACGCTGTATATTTCCACGCTCCGCCATACACCAGCGAGAGAGCAAAACAGAAAGTTGTAGATCTGGCAAAACAGGTAGCAAAATACAGTGGACCAATCCGCCTTCATGTAGTGAACTTCACAGATATCCAGCTCTATATTTACGATCAGTGTCCGCACGATGAGCTGACTATCATTATGCGTCGTTACATGATGCGTATTGCAGAGCATTTTGCAAAAGAAAGCAGATGTCTCGGTCTGATCACTGGAGAAAGCATCGGTCAGGTTGCCAGCCAGACCCTGCAGAGCCTTGCAGCAACAAACGAAGTCTGCACACTCCCTGTATACCGTCCGGTTATCGGATTCGACAAACAGGAAATCGTAGAAAGATCCTGGGAAATCGGAACCTATGAAACATCCATTCAGCCATTCGAAGACTGTTGTACTATTTTCGTGGCAAAACATCCGGTTACCAAACCAAACCTGAACGTGATCCACCGTTCTGAAACAAAACTGGAAGAAAAAATTGACGAACTCATGAAGACAGCGCTGGAGACTGTTGAGATTATTGAGATTGATTAATATCGATTACAAACATTCGGAATCTGCTGACGCTGCTTCCTTATGTTTGAACTTGAAACTCTGGTATACAAAAAAAGAGGAACTGGTAAACAGTTCCTCAATGACTGCGAAAAAATTATTCTGTAACGTATTTGCCTACGATTGCCATAACGGTATCAAGAGCAGCGCCATCAGCGTGGATGTTTAAATCGATTGGTTTGGATAAATCAAGGCTGAAAATACCCATGATAGATTTTGCGTCGATTACATATCTTCCGGATACTAAATCGAAATCGCAGTCGAATTTGCTGATTTCATTAACGAACGCTTTCACTTTATCGATAGAGTTCAGTGAAATTTTAACTGTTTTCATTATGAGAACCTCCCTTAATAATAGTTATTTGCTGACCTGATTGTCTGTCAGCTTACAATTTTCATCTTAACGGCAGAGACCATAAAAGTCAAGGTGAAAACGGATAAAATTTCCAGAAAGATTTAGTGAAAATGTAGAACAGTGCTAAAATATCAGACTGTTTTGTAGAAAATGAACAATAACTAGAGCGAAAACAAAATCTATTCTGTAAGCATATAAGTTTTCGAAATGTCAGCATGTATACAAAGTCCAGACTACAGAAAATGAGTATGCAGGTATAGAATTATAAAAACAGAAAAATCAATTAGGAGGAAAGAATGGGAAAAAAAGTTGCACTTCACAACTTAGGATGTAAAGTAAACGCCTATGAAGTAGAAGCCATGCAGCAGCTTCTGGAAGAAGCGGGCTACGAGATCGTACCTTTTGAACCGGGGGCTGATGTATATTTAATTAATACCTGTACAGTAACCAACATTGCAGACCGTAAATCCAGACAGATGCTGCACAAAGCAAAGAAAATGAACCCGGATGCTATCGTGATCGCAGCCGGATGTTATGTACAGACAGATGAAGGGAAACTGGATAAAGATGAGGCTGTAGACCTGATCCTTGGAAACAATCAGAAGGGAAATATTGTCCAGGTACTCGAGGAATATGAGCAACAGCACACCAAACAGAAACATGTGCTCAAGATCAACCAGACAAAAGAATATGAAGAACTGGCAATTGATCATACAGCAGAGCATGTACGCGCATATATCAAAGTTCAGGACGGCTGTAATCAATTCTGTACTTACTGTATCATTCCTTATGCAAGAGGTCGTGTCAGAAGCCGTAAGATCGCGCATGTAATGGATGAGGTTCATGCACTTGCAGCAAAAGGATACAAGGAAGTCGTTCTGACAGGAATTCATTTAAGCTCTTATGGTGTAGATTTCCCGGCAGAAGAGAAAGAAACACTGCTTTCCCTGATCCGGGCAGTACATGAGGTAGAAGGAATCGAACGAATCCGTCTGGGCTCCCTGGAACCGGGAATCATCACAGAAGAATTTGTGCAGAGCATTGCCGCATTGCCGAAAATGTGTCCGCATTTCCATCTGTCCCTGCAGAGCGGATGTGATACCACACTGGAGCGAATGAATCGCAGATACAGAAGCGCAGAATATGCAGAGAAATGCGGGCTTCTGAGAAAATATCTGGGAAATCCTGCACTTACCACAGATGTGATCGTTGGTTTTCCGATGGAAACAGAAGAAGATTTTCAGGATTCCTATGATTTCGTAGAGAGTATTCATTTTTATGAAACTCATATTTTCAAATATTCCCGCCGCCATGGAACAAAGGCTGCAGCCATGTCCGGACAGCTCACTGAAGCACAGAAAGCGGTCAGAAGTGACAAGATGCTTGCTTTAAATGAACAGCATGCGAAAGAATATGAGAAATCCATGCTCGGCGGTAAACTGAAAGTACTTCTTGAGGAAGAAGTAGAGATTAACGGAGAGCAGTGGTATATCGGCCACAGTATGGAATATATTAAAACAGCAGTGAAAAAACAGGACAACTACAGTGTGAATGACATCATTACTGTAAAAGCTGAAGAATTCCTGGAAGAACATACATTAACAGGTGAGGTTCTGGGAGTAGAATAGTTACAGTTCACACACCACTATCCCGCGAGGTGTTTTGGCATGAATATGCCAAAATCCCGAGACATACAAGCCAAAATTCCATTGCCGCAGGCAATCTGGAATGAATTTTGGCTATGTTACTGAGAACGGAGTGAACAGTAACGTGTGTGAACAGTAACGAATAATCATCAATAAATTTGCGGTTGCACAATACGTGAAATTATATTAAAATATAGAAGAAAATATGTGTATTGTATACGAAATTTGCAATACGTAGCAAAGCAGAATTACTAAGAAGGCTTTGCGACAATAAATCAGGTAAGGACGTGAATAAAATGGCAGAGAACAATCTGGGTAATACCCAATATTTCAGAACAAAACCAGACCAGGAGCTTCAGGTAAAAGAAGTTCTGGATCTCGTTTACACAGCAATGGATGAGAAAGGATACAATCCGGTCAATCAGATTGTTGGATATATTATGTCCGGAGATCCTACTTATATTACCAGTCACAAGGGCGCAAGAAGCATGATCATGAAGGTAGAGCGCGACGAACTGGTAGAGGAACTTTTAAACGAGTATATTAAGAACAAATCCTGGGAACGCTGATATGAGGATTCTGGGATTAGATTATGGATCAAAAACAGTCGGTGCAGCCATTAGTGATCCGCTGGGGATCACCGCTCAGGGTGTAGAGACGATCTGGCGTAAACAGGAGAACCACCTGCGCCAGACACTTGCCCGTATTGAAGAACTTGTTTCGGAATATCACGTGGAGAAGATCGTGCTTGGATATCCGAAGAACATGAACAATACGATTGGAGAACGTGCCCAAAAATCACTGGAATTTAAAGAAATGCTGGAGAGACGTACAGGTCTTGAAGTGATCATGTGGGACGAGCGTCTGACAACAGTAGAAGCCAATCGTACTTTAATGGAAGCCAGTGTGCGCAGAGAGAACCGCAAGCAGTATCTGGATCAGCTGGCTGCTGTTTTTATTTTGCAGGGATATCTGGATTCCCTGTCCTGTTAGGAGATTAATAAGATGGAGAAAATTAAATTTCAGCTTGAGGACGGAACAGAAGCGGAGTTTTATGTAGAGGAGCAGACCAGGATCGGAGGAGTTGCATATCTTCTGGTATCTGATTCTCAGGATGATGAGGCGACAGCCTATATTTTTAAAGACGTGTCAGAGGATGACAGTCAGGAAGCCTGCTATGAAATGGTCGAGGACGAGGATGAGATGCAGGCTGTTTTTAAAGTATTTGAACAAATGTTAGATGACGTAGACCTTGAAATGTAGCATGGAGGTGTAGTACTTGAGTAACGAAAATAACAACCAGTTTAATAATGAAGCGCGTGAAAATCATGACG
Source organism: Blautia sp. DFI.3.45 (assembly GCF_020593505.1). NCBI lineage: Bacteria > Bacillati > Bacillota > Clostridia > Lachnospirales > Lachnospiraceae > Blautia > Blautia sp. DFI.3.45. The sequence goes on along the minus strand of NZ_JAJDMI010000032.1, from coordinate 17,343 downwards.
GACAGTTCGGACATGGTCAGAAGAGGCCATACAACAGACCGAAGAATTATAAATATAAACCACAGCACAGAAACTCTTATGGAAGAAAACCAATGCAGGACCGCAAGGCTCCGGCAGATAAAGAGAAGAACGGAATACAGGTACCATTTAAGGCTGCGATAAAGAATTCTTCCCGCAGACCGAAGAAACCAACATCTAAATTAAAGATCATTCCTCTGGGTGGTCTGGAACAGATTGGAATGAATATCACAGCATTTGAATATGAAGACAGCATTGTTGTGGTAGACTGCGGTCTTGCTTTCCCGGAAGATGATATGCTCGGAATTGACCTTGTCATTCCGGATGTCACCTATTTAAAAGAGAATATTTCCAAAGTAAAAGGCTTTGTGATCACTCATGGACATGAGGACCATATCGGTGCGCTGCCGTATGTACTCAAAGATGTAAATGTCCCTGTTTATTCCACGAAGCTGACCATTGCCCTTATTGCAAATAAGCTGAAAGAGCATAATATGACCAATACTACCAAGTTAAAGGAAGTAAGGCATGGACAGGTCATTAATCTTGGTGATTTTTCAATTGAATTTATCAAGACAAACCATAGTATCCAGGATGCATCTGCACTTGCAATCTATTCTCCGGCAGGCATCGTAGTGCATACCGGCGACTTTAAAGTAGATTATACTCCTGTATTCGGAGATGCCATTGATCTGCAGCGTTTTGCAGAGATTGGAAGAAAGGGAGTACTGGCACTGATGTGTGACAGTACTAATGCAGAGAGAACCGGATTTACCATGTCTGAACGTTCTGTGGGACATGTGTTTGATAATCTTTTCAATGAATATAAGACAAACAGAATCATTATTGCCACTTTTGCATCCAATGTAGACCGCGTACAGCAGATCATTAACACAGCTTATCGTTTCGGACGCAAGGTTGCAGTAGAGGGCCGCAGTATGGTAAATGTTATCACAACTGCAGCAGAGCTTGGATACCTTCGCATTCCGGATCAGACTCTGATTGAGATCGATCAGGTTAAGAATTACCCGGATGAACAGGTAGTGCTAATCACAACAGGAAGCCAGGGTGAATCCATGGCAGCTCTTTCCCGTATGGCTGCAAACATCCATAAGAAAATAGTGATCAAACCGAATGATACTATTATTTTCAGTTCCAATCCGATTCCGGGAAATGAGAAAGCGGTATCCAAGGTTATCAATGAGCTTTCCATGAAGGGTGCGAAGGTTATTTTCCAGGATGTCCATGTTTCCGGACATGCCTGCCAGGAAGAAATCAAGCTGATCTATTCTCTGGTAAAACCGAAATATGCAATCCCTGTTCATGGTGAATACAGACATCTGACCGCACAGAAAAATGTAGTTGAGGAACTTGGAATCCCCAAAGAGAATATCTTTGTCCTTGCATCCGGAAATATTCTGGAGCTTGACAGCCAGAGTGCACAAGTAACAGGCACTGTACACACAGGAGCAATCCTGGTAGACGGACTTGGTGTAGGAGATGTAGGAAATATCGTTCTTCGTGACCGTCAGCATCTTGCAGAAGATGGAATTATGATCGTTGTGGTTACGTTGGAACGCCACAGCAATGTGATTCTTGCAGGACCGGATATTGTTTCCAGAGGCTTCGTATATGTGAGGGAATCTGAGGATTTGATGGATGGTGCAAGAGAAGTGGTAGAGAATGCACTGGATTCCTGTCTGGAACGTAATATTACGGACTGGGGCAAGATTAAGACAGTTGTGAAGGATGCGCTCAGTGAATTTTTATGGAAACGTACCAAGAGAAGTCCTATGATCCTGCCTATTATCATGGAGGCATAAAATGGAACCAAATACAATAGAGGAAAGTATTAAAGGGCTTCTGGAGGCTATAAAGGAGAGCCCTGAATATCTGGAATTTCAGAAGCAGAGTGATATCCTGAAAAAGAAGCCCGAACTGAAGGCACGTGTGGATACATTCAGGGCAGATAATTATAAAGTCCAGAATGAATGTGATTCCGATAATCTGTCTGAAGTTGTAGAGCAGATGGGAAAAGAATCCGCAGAGCTTCGCAGACACCCGGAAGTGAATGCGTATCTGGATGCGGAGCTTGCTTTGTGCAAAATGATGCAGAGAATCTGTATAAAACTGGGAGAAGGTATTGATATAGATGTCCCGGGAATGTGATCAGATAAACTGTAAAACAGTTATCCTGCTGTGAGCAGATAACTGAGCGGATGACTTTATCCGCCTGACATACAGAAAGGAAATAGCTTATGAGTGATACCAGGGAACGTGCAGGTGCAGCAGGTGTTGTTGTTGCAGGAACGTTTTTTAAGATCGTACTTTATATATGTGTGATAGTTTTACTTTTCTGGGTAGGAAAGGCTTCTTATCAGTTTGGACATGATGTCTTTAATCAGCAGGCCATGAGTCCCGGAGAAGGACAGGAAGTTACAGTGGTGATCAAGGAAGATACTTCCTTGTACAAGATTGCCAAAACTCTTCAGAAAAAAGGTCTGGTCAAGAGTGCAACGGTATTTTATGTTCAGGAGAGACTGTCCACTTATCATGGAAAGCTTCAGGCCGGAACGTATCTGTTAAGTACAGCATATACACCTAATCGTATCATGGGAATTCTGGCAGGTGATGATGAACAGGAAGGGGTAAGTGATTCGTGATAGTTGACGAGCGGATGCGTACCTATATTAATTCACTGGATATGGGAAATACACCGTTTCTTGAAGAATTGGAGCAGTATGCCATCAGGGAACGGGTGCCGATCATCCGGAGAGAAATGCAGAGCTTTATAAAAATGTTTCTGGCTGTAAACCGGCCGAAGCGTATTCTGGAGGTGGGGACAGCCATTGGCTTCTCCACACTTCTTATGTGTGAATATGGTCCGGAGGATCTTGAAATCGTAACGATCGAGAATTATGAGAAGAGAATCCCAATCGCAAAAGAGAATTTCAGGAGAGCCGGACGGGAAGCGCAGATTACTCTGCTTGAGGGAGACGCAGGACAGATATTAAAAGAACTGGAAGATTCATTTGACATGATTTTTATGGATGCTGCAAAGGGACAGTATATCAACTGGCTTCCGGATGTGATGCGTCTTATGAAAAATGGCGGTGTTCTCATCTCTGACAATGTGCTTCAGGAGGGAGATATCATAGAGTCCCATTATCTGGTAGAGCGCAGAAACAGAACCATATATAAGAGAATGCGTGAGTATCTGTATGAACTGAAACATAATCCATCCCTGATAACTTCGATCATTCCCCTGGGAGACGGAGTTACAGTCAGTGTGAAACAGGAGTGAACAATATGAGAAAAATAGAATTGCTGGTTCCGGCTAGCAGTCTTGAGGTGTTGAAGATTGCTGTTATTTTCGGAGCAGATGCAGTATATATCGGTGGAGAAGCCTTTGGACTTCGTGCCAAAGCAAAGAACTTTTCCCATGAAGATATGAAGGAAGGAATCGCTTTTGCCCATGAACATGGAGTGAAAGTTTATGTGACTGTAAATATTCTGGCCCATAATTATGATCTGCCGGGTGTGAGGGAATATCTGACAGAACTGAAAGAACTGAAGCCGGATGCACTGATCATTGCAGACCCGGGAATCTATATGTATGCAAAGGAAATATGCCCGGAAATCGAACGCCATATCAGTACACAGGCAAACAATACTAACTATGAGACATATCGTTTCTGGTACAATCTGGGAGCAAAGCGTGTGGTAACAGCCAGAGAGCTTTCGCTTGCAGAGATTAAAGAGATCAGAGAGCATATTCCGGAGGATATGGAGATTGAAACATTCATCCATGGTGCTATGTGCATTTCTTATTCCGGAAGATGTCTGCTCAGTAATTATCTGGCAGGACGTGATGCCAACCAGGGAGCCTGTACCCATCCCTGCCGCTGGAAATATTCAATTGTTGAGGAGAAACGTCCGGGAGAATATATGCCGGTATTTGAAAATGAAAGAGGAACCTATATCTTTAATTCCAAGGATCTCTGCATGATCGAGCATATGGACGATATCATTAACAGCGGAATCGACAGTCTGAAGATAGAAGGCCGTATGAAAACCGCTCTTTATGTTGCAACAGTTGCCAGAACTTACCGCAAGGCAATAGACGACTATATGGAGAGCCCTGAGAAATATCAGGCAAATATGCCATGGTACCAGGAACAGATTTCCAACTGTACCTACAGACAGTTTACAACCGGATTCTTCTATGGAAAACCGGATGAGAATACACAGATTTATGATAATAATACTTATCAGAAGGAATATACGTATCTGGGATTTGCTGAGGCAGTGGATGAACGGGGTTATGCGCAGATCACTCAGAGAAATAAATTCTCTGTAGGTGAGACAATTGAAATTATGAAACCGGACGGACAGAATGTAGCTGTCACTGTGAAGGGAATTTATGATGAGGAAGGCAATTCCATGGAGAGTGCGCCTCATGCACAGCAGAAGCTGTTTATCAATCTGGGAACCGAAATCCAGGTTTACGATCTGTTAAGAAGAGCAGAGTGATTAATAAACGCAGCCAACGTTAAATTTGTTGGCTGCGTTTACTGCGTTTGCGGGAAAAGGCCTCGAAGCTTTTGCAGAGCAGTTTTTTCGATCCTGGAGACATAAGAGCGGCTGATACACAGTTTTCGGGCAATTTCCCGCTGAGTTTCTTCCTCCATGCCAAAGAGCCCATATCTGCAGCAGATCACCTGATATTCCTTATCTGACAGGACTTTTTTCAGAGAGCGTAGAAGATAGTCGGTATTTTCGCGGATATAGCAGTCTTCTACAATATCTACAGGTGCACTCTCGATCACATCTAACAGATTAATCTCATTTCCTTCTTTATCTGTTCCTATGGGTTCATATAGGGACACTTCTTTTGAATGCTTTTTCTTAGCACGAAAATACATCAGCAGTTCATTTTCTATACATCTGGCAGCATAGGTGGATAACCGGGAAGCCTTCTGGGGATTAAAGGTTGTGACAGCCTTGATCAGTCCAATGGTTCCAATAGAGATCAGATCATCTGTATCCTCACCGGTTCCCTGATATTTTTTGACCACATGTGCTACCAGCCGGAGATTATGCTCGATCAGGATATTCTTTGCCTGAGAATCACCCTCCTGATATTTTTGAAGATAATATTTTTCCTGGGATATGGACAAAGGTTTTTGAAAGGCCTTCAAATCGCTACCTCGAAGGGGATTTCTATATAGTTTATGTCCGGGACAGGGTGTTGGTGCTTTTCCAGAAAATTTTGAGCCTTTTTACAATTATTTTACCTGTTCTGTACAATTGTGTGATGGCAGAGTGTCTTTTCCTCTGCTATGCTTAATAAAGCTGGTGATGAACAAGGATATGATTTTCGATGCTGATGGACAGGCTGCGCAGACCGAATTGAAAGATCAGAGAAAAGGAGCAGTCAGATATATGATAAAAACCTATGTAATAGATACAAATGTACTGATTCAGGCACCGTATGCAATAAAAAGGCTTTGAGCCAAAGGGAGTGAAATATTTGAAATACAAGGAAATAGCAAATAACAAAGAAATTAATGCATATCTGCAGAAAGGAAATGCAAATCTGGGACAGCTGGGTTTTACAGATCATTCAAAGGCACACTGCGTACAGGTTGCACATCAGGCTGGAAAGATACTGAAACGGCTGGGATATTCAGAACATGAAATTGAACTTGCAAAGATTGCCGGCTATATGCATGATATTGGAAATGCCATTAACAGAACCCATCATGCAGAATATGGTGCACTGCTTGCAAATGATTTACTGAAAGAAACAGATATGTCTCTGGAAGACAGGATAACTGTAATAGCAGCCATCGGTAATCATGACGAATCAACAGGAAGCCCTGAGGATGTGGTTTCAGCGGCACTTATTATTGCAGATAAAACAGATGTAAGAAGAAGCCGTGTGCGCCAGAAAGAACAATCCGCTTACGATATCCATGACAGGGTAAATTATGCAGTTACAGACGCCAAGCTGAAAATCGCTGAAGACAAATCTGTCATTGCACTGAACCTACAGATTGATGAAAAAATCTGTTCCATGTATGATTATTTTGAGATTTTCCTTGAGCGTATGATGCTTTGCAGGAAAGCTGCGGAAATACTTGGAACAACTTTTAAACTGACAGTAAATGGCCGAAAGGTTTTGTAGAATTGCTATAATAAAAAGAATAGAGAAATTTATTGGAAGAGATGCTTGAAAAAAAGGTATCTCTTTTTTGGATTGCTATAGTTGATTTTGCAGCGGATGTTTCAAATCTGCATTGAGAAATCAGAATGATTACAGTATAATGAATGAAGAATTTAACCGAACAAACTGCGGAGCAGTTATTCGGTGCAGAGCTACGCAGCGAAGCGGATGATTTTATCCGCCTGAATACAAATACAACAGGAGAGATACATGAAAATATATTTAGCCCCCCTTGAGGGAATCACAGGATATACATACAGAAGGGCACTGTACCAGTGCTTTGGAGGTTTTGATAAATATTTTATTCCTTTTATCCTTCCAAACCAGAAAGGACATCTCAGCACCAGAGAAAAGAAAGACATTATGCCTGAGAATAATGAGGGAATGTATGCAGTTCCCCAGATTCTCACAAAGAATGCAGAGGATTTTATCCAGACAGCGGAAACTCTGCAAGAATATGGATATAAAGAAGTAAATCTGAATCTTGGCTGTCCGTCAAAGACTGTTGTAACGAAGGGCAGAGGTGCAGGATTTCTGGACAGACCGGATGAGCTGGATAAATTTCTGGATGAGATTTTCAGTAAATGTGATATGAAGATTTCCATCAAGACCCGTCTGGGTATGGATGATCCGGAAGAATTTGAAGATCTGCTGACGATTTATAATAAATATCCACTGGAAGAGTTAATTGTTCACGCAAGAGTGCAGAAAGACTATTACAAAAATACGCCACGTCTGGAAACATTTGGGGAGGCGGTGGAGCGGGCCAAGAGCCCGGTTTGCTATAACGGAGATATCGTCACAGCAGAGGACTGTACCAGATTACAGGAAATGTTTCCGACTCTGGACTGCATTATGGCAGGCAGAGGAACACTGAAGAATCCTGCACTTGCCAGAGAGATCCGTGGCGGTGCACCTGCGTCAAAGGAAGAAATCCGCAGATTTCATGATATGATGTACAATGAATATTGTGAAGACCTGTCCGGAGACAGAAATATCCTGTTCCGTATGAAAGAACTATGGTCTTATCTGGCACCTATGTTTACAAACAATAAAAAATATGCCAAAAAGATTAAGAAGGCTGAGAAATGTGTGGTATATGAAAATGCAGTCAGAGAATTATTTGGCTGTGAACAGTTAATTGGAGAAGTGGAAAATGCGGATATGGAAAAAAATACTGGATTATTATAACAGCTGAAAGATATAGAACTCACAGTATTTCGATAAAAAGTAACTGATTAGTATCTTTAAGGCTGCAATATTTTTTATTAAGAAGGAGAAAAAAGAATCCTATGAAATCTCATGTATTTCAGATGAAATATTTCTTAGCAGGCATCTATATTATCTGTGTTATATTTACCTGCTTTAACGCCAGGTTTTATCATACGCCTCTGGCGAAGATATCTTCAGTAACAGAAAAGGAAACAATGAGCAGAAAAGGAACCAGGGATGCCGAAGAGTATTATTATACTCAGAAAATTACAGCGCGTATATTAAACGGTACCCATAAAGGGGAAGAGATTTCTATTTCTAATGAATATACATCGTCTCAGGTTCAGAATCAGAAATATCACAAAGGAGACACGGTCCTTTTAAGCGGTTCAAGGGAAAATCCAGGGAAATCCATACGTTCCATAAAGCGTGATGGTTATCTGGCATTGCTGGCAGGTGGTCTGTTTTTTCTTCTGATCTGTATTACAGGAAAACAGGGATTCTATACGATCATATCGCTGATATTGAACACAATTATATTCGCGTTTGGATTTCAGGCTTTTATGAAAGGGGAAAATATCTTAAATATCTGCAATGTAATTGCTTTTCTTTTTTCGATAACAACTCTGATCTGTCTGAATGGAATCCACAGAAAAACATGGGCTTCTGTTATTTCAACCATATGCGTACTGTTTCTGATCATGGCATTATTTGAATTTTCTATTCAGTTTTTTGGAGATCTGGATTATTCTAATCTGGAATATCTGGGGAGTATGAGTAATTCCGCTGATATATTCTGGACAGATATTATGCTGACAGGACTTGGAGCTATCATGGATGTAGCTGTAACTATTAGTGCTGCAACAGGGGAAATTGTCCGGAAAAATCCAGATGTTTCTCTGAGAAAATTAATACATTCAGGACGGGAAATCGGATATGACATTATGGGAACCATGATAAATGTGCTGCTTTTTGTCCTGGCAAGCGGCATGATTCCTATGTTTATCCTGAAAATGAACAATGAGATCAGGTTTATAACGATCATACGATATCATATTCCATATGATATCTGTCGTTTTCTGATTGAAAGTATAGGAATTGTACTGGCAATCCCTGTATCTGTTTTTATTTCTTCTATTATCATGAAACTACCATCTCTGAAAAGGAGCGACAAAAAATGATAATTTTTCTTGCACTGGTATTGATTATTTTAATGATTCTGATTGGTGGGGAGCGCGGAGCAGTTTCTCTTATGACACTGGCCGGTAATATTGTAATTCTGTTTATTTCGATTCTTCTGATGTCCATTGGTTTCCCGGCTCTGCTTCTGATATTGGCTGCAGGGGCAGGAGTCTGCTATAATTCCCTGTTCTACCAGAATGGAAACAATCCAAAGACACGGGCGGCTTTTCTGGCTACCTTGCTTGTAATGCTGCTTTTATTTATTCCGATTTATCTTATTATATGGAGATCAGGAAGCTATGGACTGAATGAGCTTCAGCTTTCAGAAGATGATTTTATGTATTATTACAGTATGGATATCCATATTAATATGCTTCATGTGGCAGTTTTTGTAACTGTTTTCAGTACTCTTGGAGCGGTTATTGATACTGCTTTATCTGTAACTTCTTCTGTATATGAAGTCTGGACACATAAAAACAGCCTGACAGCGAAAGAACTTATTTCTTCCGGCTATCAGGTTGGAAAAGAAATTATAGGAACAACTGTAAATACGCTGCTTTTTGCTTATCTTGGAGGCTCTATTCTGTTATTTGCCTATGTTCAGACACAGCAATATAACCTGGAAATTATTCTCAATTCCAAATTTCTTTTTCAGGATGTTGCAATCATGCTGTCTGGGGCGATTGCCTGCCTTTTTACAGTACCGGTATCAATCAGATGTGTGATTCGCCAGATTCATCATGCTGCAACTGAAACAGATCACAGCTGATCGGATTTGTTTTCACAGTCTTTGCAGATTCCATGAAGCATATCTCCGCTGCACTGCAGACGGAATCCATGATTCCGGAACAGATGCTCTTTTAATTCATCCATAAAATTACAGTCAAGATGTACAACCTTGCCGCATCTGATATATTTCAGATGCAGGTGGTCTGTACATTTTTTTTTCTTCTCCTGCGAACTGAAACATTGCTTTGTCAGAATTCAGATCTGGGTATTTAATTACAACGTGTTCCGCGCAAAGCTTATCCAGATAGCGGTAGACAGTTGTTGAGTGCTATTTTGATAAACGCAAACAGTTTGCACTTATATTAAATGGATCAGATCGCCCACTAAAAAGATTTTCAGGCACATCGGGGTGTGCAGAAAGGACTTTATTATGAAAAAAATTATTTACCATAACAGCACTTGCAGCGGCAACAGCTCTCAGCTTTGGAGCACTGAATCTTGCATATGCAGCAGAAACAGAGAATGCTTCTTCTGACAAAAAAACTGAACGTTATGGCCAGCTTTTATCCTATGTATGATTTTGCAGTAAAAGTAGGCGGTGATTGTCTCATGCTTATCTGGCAGCATTTTGGTAAAAAAGAAGTTTACTACATTATATCGGCCGGTCTGGGTGAGGATATTATTGAAAGATCACTTGGTGATATGGATGGTTTTGTAGAACATCTGGAAGAATACAGGATCGCAGGAAAGAATTACCGGACTCATATAAGCTTATGGGATACTCTTGAATGAAACAACGCTATCTTTTTGCGTTCCGACAAAAGTGCCGTTGTGGCAGATTGCAGCAAGATTTGAATCATATTCATCAGTGATTTCAGAATTTTTCATTATTAAATACATATATTTATAATTAAGAGCGTTACAATGCCGGTACCTTGAGAACATTGGAGGCTGCAATTATGAGGGCTTTTGATAGAAAAAAGTCTTTTAATATATCCTGATCAATGATATAATATTCTAAAATGTTGACAAATGGACATTTTTACTTTCTAAAATGTTGACATACAGATATTTTTGCTTTCTAAAATGTTGACAATAAAAGAAAAATAGTAATTAAAAATGTTACAAAGTTGTTCTTGATAAAAATATTGTTTGGTAACAGGAGGTGTTTTATGTTAAAAAGAAAAGTGACGCATTACATAAAAAAATGGGTAGATTCAAAAAACAAAAAATGTCTTGTAATTCAGGGAGCCAGACAAACAGGAAAAACATATATAGTTGAAAGATTTGCAGAAGAGAACTATGAAGAAATTGTTGAAATTAATTTTAAACAGATACCTTCTGCGATGGATATTTTTTCCGGTGATCTAACAGTAGATAATATGGTTATGGCTATGCGGTTTCGTTTTCCTGAAAAGAAGATTATTCCAGGAAAGACTATGATTTTTCTGGATGAGATCCAGGAGTGTCAGGAAGCAATAACTTCTCTTAAGTTTTGGGCATTAGATAATAGATTTGATGTTATTGCATCAGGATCACTTTTAGGAATTGATTATAAACGTGCTTCTTCTTACCCTGTTGGGTATGTTGATTATCTGAAAATGTATGGAATAGATTTTGAGGAGTTTCTTTGGGGAATGGGAATCTCTGAGGATATGATAATGAATCTCTGTGGATATCTTGGTTCAAAAGCTGCTATTCCAGAGGCAATTCATTCTCAGATGATGAAATATTTTAGGCAGTATGTCGCTATAGGGGGTATGCCGGAAGCAGTTCAGAAGTATATAGATACAAAAGACTTCAGGGAGGTTGACCGGATTCAGAGAAGTCTGTTACAGGGATATCAGTATGATATAGCCCATTATGCTACAGCTGAAGAAAAAGTAAAAGCGGAGAAGTGCTACCTTTCTCTTGCGAAACAGTTATTGGATAAAGAGAATCATAAATTTCAATATAAAGAAGTTGAGCATGGAGGCAGGGCACAGAAGTATTTTTCTAGTATCGAGTGGTTACTTCGTGCAGATATGTTGTATTTGTGTAAACTTGTAACAGATATAAGATTTGATCTGGATGATTATGCAAGAGATGATTTTTTCAGAGCTTATACAACGGACTTGTCTCTGTTGATGGCGATGAAAGATTTTTCCTTGAAGCAGCATATTATAGAAAATACCTTAGAAGGAAATTCCAAAGGAGGAATATTTGAATGTGCTGTAGCAGATGCTCTTTATAAGAAGGGATATCAGTTATATTTCTATAAAAATGAGACAACGAAAAAAGAAATTGATGTAATCATTCAAAAAGATGGAAAAGTAGTTCCTATTGAGGTCAAGAGTGGAAATACACGTGCAAATTCACTAAAGTCGATCATGAAAAATAATAAAGATATAAGCTATGAATATAAATTCATAGATGGGAATGTAGGAACCAGCGAAGAGGGAATAATCACATTACCGCTCTATATGATCGCTTTCTTTGATAAAGTATCAGAATAACTGTAGACAAAAACGGAACAGACCCAGACCGAAAAAGCTCTTGCATTGATAGATACTTTTGCAACTGGAGATATCGATACTGCTAAAGAATTGCTTGCAGGAGATTATATTCAGCACAACTTTGCCTACGGTACTGGAAGAATTAAAGTTCAAGTGAATCTTCTGCATTTACCCACATCTGTAAATTTCCATCAAAATATAACAGTTATTAAATGAGTAAATCAGAATATTGTTTTCTTTGACTTGACTATATCGATAGCGAGGAATGCTTCTTGCCATATAGTTTTTGTATATTTTCTGGAAGCTTGTCAGGTAACATGGCATTTATAGCATCTTATCATCTTTCATTGCTGTTTCATAATACCAGCATTTGGATTTTAAAAGGGAGAGAGTTTTTTTGAAGTTCTTGGATTTCAGTTTCAACGGCTGATTTTCGGGCTTCAAATAATTCTTTTCTTTTTTTCATAGCTGGAGTTGCCTTCAGATACCCAGATAAAAAATTGCTTTATATCTTTGATCCCAAGCCCTGATTTCTTCAGGCATTCAATAATACGAAGCACTTCCAATTCATTATCGCTGAAATAATGGATGTTTCCCTTACGTTCCGGATTAGGGAAAAAGCCTACAATGGCCTGCAATGGAAGGATCACAAACGCTAAGGCAGCTAAGGCGACTTATATTTGTATTAGTACATTACATAAAAATATGCATATACACATAAAATAGGAATGAATATTGAAACGTATCTTGTTTTATGATAGAATATCATTACTAAAAAAAGTGCAGATGCACAGAAACGGGGAGAGTGATGATGGAGATTAAAAGAGACGCTTACCTGCAGCAGTTGATTGAGCGAAAAGATAATGGAATGATAAAGGTAATCACCGGCATTCGTAGATGCGGAAAATCCTTTTTGCTGTTTACCATCTTTAAGAGATATTTACTGGAGAATGGCATTGGCTCTGATCATATTATTGAAATTGCATTGGACGGTATAGAGAATGAGGAATTAAGAGATCCCAAGATGTGTTTTAAGTATATCAAGGATGCTGTGAAAGATGATGGGAAGTATTATCTTCTTCTGGATGAAGTACAGTTCATGCCCCGATTTGAGGAAGTTCTGAACAGTTTGCTACGCATGAGCAACATTGATGTGTATGTCACCGGAAGTAATTCCAGGTTCCTGTCCAGTGACATTGTGACCGAGTTCCGTGGCAGAGGTGATGAAATCAGAATCTATCCTCTCTCCTTTGCTGAGTTTTATTCTGTCTATGACGGTGATTATGATGATGCCTGGGATGACTACATGATCTACGGAGGATTGCCGCAGGTTGTTGGTTTCCAGAGTGAACGACAGAAAGCAGACTATCTGAAGAACATTTTTGCTAATGTTTATCTGAAGGATGTTATAGAAAGAAATAAAATTCAAAATGTGGATGAAATTGGTATTCTGGTTGATGTGCTTGCATCTGCAATCGGCGCACCGACCAACCCTTCAAAGATTGCGAATACCTTTGCCAGTCAGCGTCAGATGACTTATACCAATAAAACTATCTCAAACCATATTGACTATTTGGCAGATGCGTTTTTGATTTCCAAGGCAAGCCGTTACGACATTAAGGGACGAAAATATATCGGTGCAAATCTGAAATACTATTTCACTGATCTGGGACTGAGAAATGCTCGCTTGAATTTTAGACAGCAGGAGCCTACTCATATCATGGAGAACATTGTTTATAACGAGCTGCTGATCCGTGGCTACAATGTTGACGTGGGCGTTGTGCAGATCTTTGATAAAGATAAAGAGGGTAAGCGTATCCGTAAGCAGTTGGAAGTTGACTTTGTGGTTAACCAAGGTAATCAGAGGTACTATATTCAGGTTGCATATGACATGACTTCGGAAGAAAAGCAGACTCAGGAGTTCAACTCTTTGCGTAATATTCCAGACTCTTTCAAAAAGATGGTCATTGTAAATGGCAGCAAGAAACCTTGGAGAAATGACGAGGGATTTGTCATCATGGGAATGAAGTATTTCCTTTTGAATGCAGATAGTTTAGAGTTCTGACATTGGTTATAGATAAGAAAAGAATCTTTAAAATGCTGAAAAATTGAGAGTTGGAGTAAAGCTTATGGAAAACAAACTTCAAGTTTTATTGATTAGGAAATTGAGGAGTTATGCATTTTGTAAAGAGGGTCTGTAAATGAAAACGTGTTGTTTAGTATGGGAAATTCCTGTAATAGAGGGAGAACATTATAATCCAATTATAAATGTCATTTATATGCAAAAAGCAAAGAAATTTTTGAATCAACTAAATCGATATTTTCAGGATGAGAATATGGATTGGAAGTGTGTTTTAGACCGTTCAGCATGTACTTATAATGAGATTTTTTCCAGTGAAAATCAAGCAGTTATTTTTGTTCCGGAAGCTAAAACAAGACAATGGTTATATAAAAAAGAAATTCAGGCTGTAAGTATTCCAAAATATTATTTGGATTTTGCAGAATATAATGAAGGAAAGTTGGATAAAATAGCAATTTTCTTTATGAACTTAAAAAATAATGTATAATAGATTTCCTTGTTATGGAGTAATGATATGTTTTAGAGGCAGAAAAAATCACAGGGAAAAGAAACTGAAGTAAAAAGCCGATGTGAGACTTTGGGAATCCTGCATCGGCTTTACTGATCTTACAGAGGTTTTGAAAATTTGATTTTTACTGGTTTATCAGGACTTGTCCTTCAAGATATCGGTCAGGAAACAGGATGTTACCTTTTGTAGATAAAACGATTTTGGTCAGATTGAGAACTCTTTGTTTTTCTGATATAATTGAGAAAAACATATGGAAAGAACGAGAGCGTTGGAATGGAAACAGGATAAGAAATATCTTGACTATATCGATAGCGAGAAATGCTTCTTGTCCGAAAGGCAAGAAGGTGAGGAGAAAGCAATAATGAAAAATCTTAGATTAAAAAAAGTATCTATAAAAGATCTTGACCAGATCAGGGCACTGTACTGGAGACTTTTGGACAGCTCTCCGAAATATGGTCAGATTCTGCAGTGGAAAAAGAATATATATCCAAATGATGACGATTGGAATTCTTATATTGTAAAAGGTGAAATGTACTTGATTTTGAAGGATACGGATGTGATTGGTGCAGTAGCGGTGACGAATGCGCAGTCAAAAGAATATAGAAAGATTCACTGGAAAGTTAAGGCTGATGATCAGGATGCAGCGGTGGTTCATCTGTTGATGATTTTACCTGAATATCAGGGAGATGGAGCGGCAACAGTAGCACTTGATGAAATCATCAAGCTGGCTGCAGACAAAAAGAAAAAGGCAGTGCGGCTGGACGCGATCGGAACTAATGTGCCAGCACAGAAATTGTATGAAAAATACGGCTTTGTTAATTGCGGAACAGCACAGGAGTACTATGAAAGTACCGGAGAAACAGAATTCGTATTTTACGAATATGTACTGGTGGAGTAGCAGTTACATATGAAATGAAAAGTATTTACTAATCGGAAATTGTCGAACTGACACATTAGAAAGGATTATATATGAGTGAGTTGATTAAGGCTGATAATGAATATAAGAAGCTGATAATCCTACATTGGGACTTTTGATTTGTAAAGATATGGATAAAGTAGAAACCCAGTATGCATTAGAATCTACTAGCCAGCCACTCGGTATTTCCGGTTATGAATTATCAAAACTTATACCAGAAGAGTTCAGAGGTAGTATGCCTACCATTGAAGAAATTGAAGTTGAATTAAATGAATAACTTCCAGACAAACATTTTTCAACAGAGTATTGTATAATTTGGATGAAGTAATTTTTATGAGGTGATTTTATGTGTGAAAATGAAAAAAAGAAATATCATTCCATTGAGATGACCACAGGATCTCTCTGGAAAAATATACTTCTCTTCAGCCTTCCTCTTATGGGATCACAGGTACTGGAGGTTCTTTTTAACTTAAGCGATGTTGCCGTTGTTGGACGGTTTGCAGATTATATGGCACTAGGTGCCGTCGGCTCCACAACTTTGCTGGTTACTCTGTTTACCGGAATCCTTATCGGAATGGGTGCCGGTGTCAATGTCCGCGTAGCTCACGAACTGGGTGCCGGTAATAAAAAAGGCACAGAAGAAACAATCCATACTTCTCTTCTTTTGTGCGCAATCACAGGCCTGCTCGTCTGCGCCATCTGTCTTCTGTTTTCCGGGCGGATGCTGTCCATGATGAACACGAAGCCGGAACTTATTGATCAGGCTATTTTATATATGAAGATCTATTCCCTGGGAATGCCTGCAATGGCCATATACAATTTCGGAAACGGCGTATTAAGTGCCATAGGCGATACGAAACGACCATTGATCTACCTTTCCATCGCAGGTGTGGTCAACGTTCTTCTGAATCTGTTTTTTGTTATTGTCTGTCATATGGCAGCCGCAGGCGTTGCAACAGCCAGCGCAATTTCTCTGTATATCTCTGCTTCTCTGGTGATGATCCATCTCCTCAGAAGAACCGATGATTGCAAAGTATCTCTGCGTAAGATCTGCCTGCACCCCAAGGCCTGCAAAGCAGTTCTCATGCTTGGTATCCCTACAGGTCTTCAGAACGGAATCTTTGCTATTGCAAACCTGTTTGTGCAGACTGGTGTCAACTCTTTTGATGCAGTGATGGTTTCCGGAAATGCAGCTGCCGCAAATGCTGACTCCCTGATCTATAATGTCATGTTTTCTTTTTATACTGCATGTGCAAGCTTTATCGGTCAGAACTGGGGTGCCGGTAATAAAAAACGAATGCTGAAATCTTATAGAGTCAGCCTTACATATGCCTTCATTTTCGGTGCAATCCTGGGTGGACTACTCCTTGTGTTTGGCCCACAGTTTCTTTCTCTGTTCGCTACGGAACCAACAGTTATTGATGCTGGTATGCAGAGGATTCGTATTATGGCATTCAGCTATGCATTCAGCTGTTTTATGGACGGCAGTATCGCCGCATCCCGAGGTATCGGAAAAAGTATTCCGCCTACCATTATCGTTATCCTGGGCTCCTGCGTATTTCGTATTGTCTGGATTTATACAGTATTTGCACATTTCCAGACGATTTCATCACTGTATCTTTTGTATATCTTCTCATGGGGAATTACAGGACTTGCAGAAACTCTGTTTTTTGTTGTAAGTTTTAACATAATATATAGCAAGAATTCTCCTTCCTCTATAGAAGGCCACTGAAAAAGTCCTTTTTTCGTATAAATCAACACAAAATAAAGTACATCAGTCAATATTAAGGCACTATATATAGTATGCAAAAACAGTTTTTCAGTGGCGTCCTATAGGTGGGAGATGAATTGCAAAAAAACAGAAAAGAACACTTGTTCTGCAACGCGATTCATGGTATAATAGAATCAGTCGATAAGGTAAAAGATCAAAAAAGGACTGTTTTTATGGAAAAAATAGATCACAATGCACATTCA
>NZ_JAJDMI010000248.1:0-237 GCF_020593505.1 Blautia sp. DFI.3.45 | reverse complement strand
GAACTCCCACCAAAGGTTTTGGAGACCCCTATCATACCATTTGACCAATCCCCTACAAAGTATATTATACATACTTTCAAAACTACATACATGTTGACATTTCCTTGAGAATTAACTTCCTGCGTTGCTGATTGAGTTTTGTACTCCGCGGGGGTCACTTCGTGACTCCGTCTCTCAGCGTTTTGGTCAAGCCCTCACCCGATTAGTAACAGTCAGCTCCATGTGTTGCCACACTTC
>NZ_JAJDMI010000247.1:0-238 GCF_020593505.1 Blautia sp. DFI.3.45 | reverse complement strand
GTATAACTGCTCTTAATACATACGTTATACCACTTTTACACCATATACTAACCACTTAATTTATATACACTTATGCCAATATTACATAAAAATCACCACCAAAATCACCTAAACATAAAAATATTCTACTCTTCAACAATAATACATAAACACACTCAATTGCGTATCAATAACACCATGGCGTCATTAACTTAAATGTTCCTTAATATCGTCATACCATTATGATCTATTCAATATA
>NZ_JAJDMI010000246.1:0-240 GCF_020593505.1 Blautia sp. DFI.3.45 | reverse complement strand
TTATTATCAAAATTCCTACCCTTTTTATAATTTATATCTTTAATAATATAATTAAATATAAATTGTTTATTAAATATTATATAAAAATAAAAATAAAAATATATATATATATAAATGATAAATAATAAGGAATTCACACTTATATAAATTTAAATATAAAGTCCCAAAAGAAGTATTCATTAAATAAATTATCATTAATTAATTATAATAAACTTATTTAATATTATTAAAGATTAATTT
>NZ_JAJDMI010000031.1:0-41090 GCF_020593505.1 Blautia sp. DFI.3.45 | reverse complement strand
TTTGGCATATTCATGCCAAAACACCTCGCGGAATAGTGGTGTGTGAACAGTAACATGAGATCTAAAAAAATAAAGAAAATGTAAAAAGTACTTGACATAGCAGACTGAACATGGTATCTTATACAAGTACGTAAGAAAACAAAGCAGAGTTCCACTCTCACCTCAGCGCATTTAGTTTAGCGGCTTGGGTTTATATTGCACAGAGAAGGCTGATATTTAAGTTTGGCAGGAATAAGGAGATTGTTCCCCAGATTAAGAAGAAAAGATATCAGCAGTGTGATAGCGGAGTGTGGATTTTGTCCACGCTTTTTTTATGTAAATGAGGGCGACGAGAAGTCATTAGAATCTATCTAACAGGTATGGAGGTGCACTACAATTAGCAATTTAATGATTAACGAACAGATCAGAGACAAAGAGGTACGCTTAATCGGTTCGGACGGAGAACAGCTTGGAATCATGTCCGCGAAAGAAGCAATGTTCAAAGCTCAGGAGGCAGGGCTTGACCTGGTAAAAATTGCCCCGCAGGCGAAACCGCCGGTATGTAAGATCATTGATTATGGTAAATACCGTTATGAGCTTGCAAGAAAAGAAAAAGAAGCCAAGAAGAAGCAGAAGACCATCGATGTCAAAGAAGTGCGACTTTCTCCAAACATTGATACCAATGACCTGAATACGAAAGTCAACGCCGCCAGAAAGTTCCTCTCCAAGGGTGACAGAGTAAAGGTAACATTACGTTTCCGCGGAAGAGAAATGGCACATATGGCAAGCAGCAGACATGTGCTTGATGATTTTGCAAAGCAGCTTGCAGATGTGGCAACAGTGGAGAAGGCACCGAAGGTTGAAGGCAGAAGCATGACCATGTTTTTAACGGAAAAACGTTAAATATAATAGAGATACAGTTTAAGGAGGAATTAACAATGCCAAAAATTAAAACTTGCAGAGCAGCAGCAAAGCGTTTCAAAAAAACAGGTACAGGAAAATTAGTAAGAAATAAAGCTTATAAGAGCCATATCTTAACAAAGAAATCTCAGAAAAGAAAAAGAAATCTGAGAAAATCTACTGTTGTTGATGCTACTAATGTTAAGAGCATGAAGAAAGCATTACCATATTTATAAGAAGCATTTATTCATTGAAGATAGACAAACAGGAGGAAATTTAAGAAATGGCAAGAATTAAAGGCGGATTAAACGCAAAGAAAAAACATAATCGTACATTAAAACTGGCAAAAGGCTACAGAGGAGCCCGTTCCAAACAGTATAGAGTTGCTAAACAGTCTGTAATGAGAGCACTTGCTAGCTCCTATGCAGGAAGAAAGCAGAAAAAACGTCAGTTCAGACAGCTCTGGATCGCTCGTATCAACGCAGCAGCAAGAATGAACGGATTATCCTACAGCAAACTGATGCACGGACTGAAAGTTGCAAACATCGACATCAACAGAAAGATGCTTGCTGAACTTGCAGTAAACGATGCAGAAGGATTTACAGCACTTGCTGAGATCGCTAAAAAAGCAATTGCATAATTGTCGGTTTTAGAGAGACATAAGATTTGATAAATTAAATCAGAATTTTGAGGTACACATAGAAATTGTTACGGTTTCTGTGTGTACCTTTTTTAATGCATTTTTCGATGAATGGGATAAAATTGCGTGCGCGGTACGGTCAAGTGTCCATGAAAGACGGAAAAATCTTAAATTTCCATAAAGTTTTTCTTGCATGGTCAAATATATGGTGATATAATTCAAAACAGCAACATATTAAAGTGTCAGTGGAAGCCAAAGCCGGCTGGGAACCCAGTTGGCTTTTTGTTACTTTTCAGTTCCTCTACATAATAAATGAACCTGCGGAATCTGGTGAAAATGATATACCGGGTGGAATGAATGGTAACGGAAGCTAATCTTATGAGCCGTAAGAGGGACGAAAGGACTGACAAAATATAAGGAGGATTTATTATGAAAAACCTGAAAAAAATCATCAGTGTTACTGCGGCAGCAGCAATGGTAATGTCAACAGTTGCACCTGTATCTGTATTTGCAGACGATGCTACATTTAAGATCGGTGGAATCGGACCTGTAACCGGAGCAGCAGCAATCTATGGACAGGCTGTAAAGAATGCAACAGAGCTTGCAATCAATGAAGTAAACGAAGACGGCGGAATCAACGGATATCAGGTAGAGTTCAAATTTGAAGATGATGAAAACGATGCTGAGAAAACCCTGAACGCTTACAACGCATTAAAAGACTGGGGAATGAACATCCTGGTTGGTACAGTTACTTCCACACCTTGTGTAGCTGTAGCAAATGAAACAGCAGCAGACAATATGTTCCAGCTTACTCCATCCGGATCTGCAACAGAGTGTGTTGCTAATCCGAACGTATTCCGTGTATGCTTCTCTGACCCGAACCAGGGTACTGCAGCAGCTCAGTACATTGGAGAGCATAAACTTGCTACAAAAGTAGCTATTATCTACGATAGCTCTGATGTATATTCATCAGGTATCACACAGAACTTCACAGCAGAAGCAGCTAATCAGGGTATTGAAATCGTATCTTCCGAAGCATTCACTGCTGATAACAATAAAGACTTCTCCGTACAGCTTCAGAAAGCAAAAGACGGTGGTGCTGAATTAGTATTCCTTCCGATTTATTATACAGAAGCTTCCCTGATCCTTGCACAGGCAGACAGCATGGGATTTGAAACTAAATTCTTCGGATGCGACGGTATGGACGGTATCCTTGGTGTAGAAAACTTTGATACATCTCTTGCAGAGGGGCTGATGCTTCTTACACCATTTGCAGCAGATTCTACAGATGAGAAAACCCAGAACTTTGTAAAAGCATACAAAGATGCTTACAAAGACACACCAAACCAGTTCGCAGCAGATGCTTATGATGCAGTATACGCAGTCAAAGCAGCAGCAGAAAAAGAAGATGTAAAAGCAGACATGGATGTTGCAGATATCTGTGCAGCACTTGAAAAAGGCATGACCGAGATCACACTTGAAGGTGTTACAGGTGACGAGATCACATGGACAGAAGACGGTGAGCCGAACAAAGCTCCGAAAGCTGTAGAAATCAAAGATGGTGCTTACGCAGCAATGGAATAATGAAATTGAAATAACTGAAAAGATTTCATAAGAAATAAAATGCGATTGTTCCTGGAGTGGACAATGGTTGCATGCCAACGGGGCTGTCTGAATTATGCAGACAGCCCTGTTGCCTAATACGTTATTACATTAATGCGTTAATGACAGATTTACTTTTGGCAAAATAAACAAGACAGATTTCGCTAAAGGCAAATCTGCCAGTTTTACACACAATAAAATTATTTAAATATAAGAAAGGAAAGACTTCTATGAGTAGTTTTATATCATATCTTATCAGTGGTATCAGCCTCGGAAGTGTATATGCGATCATCGCCCTTGGTTATACCATGGTATACGGAATCGCTAAAATGCTGAACTTCGCTCATGGAGATGTTATCATGGTCGGCTCTTATGTAGTTTATGTCGCAGTCAGCGGCATGGGATTAAATCCGATTTTAGCCATCCTGCTGTCCATTAT
Organism: Blautia sp. DFI.3.45; assembly: GCF_020593505.1. Lineage (NCBI taxonomy): Bacteria > Bacillati > Bacillota > Clostridia > Lachnospirales > Lachnospiraceae > Blautia > Blautia sp. DFI.3.45. The sequence goes on along the minus strand of NZ_JAJDMI010000031.1, from coordinate 37,530 downwards.
CATCTGTACACTCATGGGCGTTGTGATCGAAGGCGTTGCGTATCGACCACTGCGTAATGCAGCTTCACCTCTGGCTGTTCTGATCACAGCAATTGGTGTCAGCTACCTGCTTCAGAACGTGGCCCTTCTGATCTGGGGAGCAGATACCAAATCATTCAGTAACGTGATCAGTCTTCCATCCCTGAAACTTGCAGGTGGTTCTATCGTGATCACTGGTGTAACCATCGTAACCATTATCGGTGGTATCCTGATCATGGCAGGTCTGATGCTCTTTATCAGCAAGACAAAAACAGGGCAGGCAATGCTTGCCGTATCTGAGGATAAAGGCGCTGCCCAGTTAATGGGTATTAACGTAAACAAAACAATCTCCATTACTTTTGCAATCGGTTCCGGACTTGCAGCAATCGCAGGTGTGCTTCTCTGCTCTGCATACCCGTCTTTGACACCATATACAGGTGCTATGCCTGGTATCAAAGCATTCGTTGCAGCTGTATTTGGCGGTATCGGATCTATCCCGGGAGCCTTTATCGGAGGTGTTGTTCTGGGTATCCTGGAGATTTTTGGTAAAGCTTATATCTCTTCACAGATGGCTGATGCCATTGTATTCGGTGTTCTGATCGTAGTTCTGGTTGTGAAACCTACCGGTATTCTTGGTAAGAACATTCAGGAGAAAGTGTGAGGTGGCAGACATGGAAAAGAAGAAATTAAACAAAACAACAAAAAGCAATCTCATTACATACGGAATGGTTCTTGCAGCATATCTGATCGTACAGGGAATGATCGCAGGGAATCTGCTTTCCAACCTGATGCAGGGTCTTCTGGTGCCTCTTTGTGTATATATTATCCTGGCTCTTTCCCTGAACCTGACGGTTGGTATTCTGGGTGAGTTAAGTCTTGGACATGCCGGATTTATGTGTATCGGTGCTTTCACCAGTGCAGCATTTACAAAGGCAACTATGGATACATTTACGAATGCAGGACTTCGTTTCTTCGTTGCTCTGATCATCGGAGCTGTATGTGCAGGTATCTTTGGATTCCTGATAGGTATTCCTGTACTTCGTCTGAAAGGTGACTACCTTGCTATCGTAACACTGGCATTTGGTGAGATCATTAAGAATATCATCAATGTGCTTTATGTAGGAATTGACAGCAACGGAATCCATTTTTCCATGAAAGACCAGATGTCTCTTGGAATGGAGCCTGGTGGAAAAATGATCATCAGTGGTGCCATGGGTATCACAGGTACACCGAGACAGTCAACCTTTACTATAGGTGTGATTCTGATCTTGGTTACTTTATTCGTAGTTCTGAACCTGATCAATTCCAGAGACGGACGTGCGATCATGGCAATCCGTGATAACCGTATTGCAGCGGAGTCAATTGGTATTGATATCACAAAGTATAAACTGAAAGCATTTGCAATCTCAGCAGCATTAGCCGGTATCGGCGGTGTGCTTTATGCTCATAATCTTGCAACTTTAACAGCACTTCCGAAGAACTTCGGTTATAACATGTCTATCATGTTCCTGGTATTCGTAGTTCTCGGTGGAATTGGAAATATGCGTGGTTCTATTATTGCGGCAGTGATTCTGAACCTTCTTCCTGAACTTCTGCGTGGACTCAGTGATTACCGTATGCTGTTCTATGCAATCGTGCTGATCGTAATGATGCTGATCAACTGGGCACCTAAGGCAATCGAGATGAGAGAGCGTCTTTTCAGTAAATTTAAGAAAAAGGAGGCATAAGCTATGGCATTGCTGGAAGTAAATCATTTAAATATTTCATTCGGCGGTCTTCATGCAGTGGATGATTTCCATGTCTCCATCGAGAAAGGACAGCTTTATGGTCTGATCGGTCCGAATGGTGCCGGTAAGACTACAATCTTTAACCTTCTTACAGGTGTGTATAAGCCGGACGAGGGAATCATCAATCTGGACGGACAGGATATCACCGGAAAGAGTACCATTGATATCAACAAGGCGGGAATCGCCAGAACATTCCAGAATATCCGTCTGTTCCATCAGATGAGTGTGCTGGACAATGTAAAGGCAGGACTTCACAATCATGATAAATACAGTCTTTTTACAAGTATTGTACATACTCCGAAATACTTTAAGGTTGAGAAAACCATGAATGAGGAAGCAATGAAGCTTCTTAAAGTGTTTGATCTGGACAAAGAGGCAGATATCCTTGCATCCAACCTTCCTTATGGTAAACAGAGAAAGCTGGAGATTGCCAGAGCACTGGCAACAAAGCCGAAGCTTCTTCTTCTGGATGAGCCGGCTGCAGGTATGAACCCCAATGAAACTGAGGAACTGATGGATACCATCCGTTTTGTTCGTGATAACTTTGATATGACCATTCTTCTGATCGAGCATGATATGAAGCTGGTTTCAGGTATCTGTGAGGAGCTGACTGTACTGAACTTCGGTCATGTTCTGAGACAGGGCAAGACTTCAGATGTGCTCCATGATCCGGAAGTTATCAAGGCATATCTTGGAGAATAGGAGGAGAGACAGATGGCATTACTGGAAGTACAGGACATACAGGTTTATTATGGAATGATTCAGGCATTGAAGGGTGTTTCTTTCTCTGTAAATGAAGGTGAAGTTATTGCTCTGATCGGTGCAAACGGTGCAGGTAAAACAACTACCCTGCATACAGTGACAGGGCTTCTCCGGGCAAAATCAGGACATATTATTTATGACGGACAGGATATCACAAAGGTTCCGCCTCACAAGATCGTAACAATGGGTATGGCACATGTTCCGGAAGGAAGACGTGTGTTTGCAAATATGACTGTTCTTCAGAATCTGAAGATGGGTGCTTTTACAAGATCTGATAAAAATGAGATTGATGCGACCATTGAGAAAGTATATAAACGTTTTCCGCGTCTGAAGGAACGTCAGAATCAGACTGCAGGTACCTTAAGTGGTGGTGAGCAGCAGATGCTCGCCATGGGACGTGCGCTGATGAGCCAGCCGAAGATCATTCTGATGGACGAGCCGTCCATGGGCCTTTCACCGATCTTTGTAAATGAGATCTTTGATATCATTAAAGAGGTAAGTGAGAGTGGAACAACGGTTCTTCTGGTTGAGCAGAATGCGAAGAAGGCTCTTTCTATTGCTGACAGAGCTTATGTCCTTGAGACCGGAAGGATTACACTGGAAGGTAAGGCAAGTGATCTTCTTCATGATGAATCTGTTCAGAAAGCTTATCTTGGAGAGTAAACAGGAGGGATTTTATGGAGAATTTTGTAATTACCATTGCGAGACAGTATGGAAGCGGCGGACGTACCGTCGGTAAGATGCTGGCAGAGAAACTGGGAGTTTCTTTCTATGACAAGCAGATCATTCAGATGGCTTCTGATGAGAGCGGGATTGATGTGAAGCTTTTTGGACAGGTGGAAGAAGGCTCCAGTGTGAAGGCATCTCTGTTTAATAAGACAGGGTTATATAAAGGAGATCTGATCGCACCGGATCAGAAGGGGTTTGTTTCTGATGAGAATATTTTTAATTATCAGGCGAAGATTGCAACGGATCTGGCAGAGAAGGAATCCTGTGTGATCGTTGGGCGTTGTGTGAATTATGTGTTTAAGGACAGACCGAATACTTTGAGAGTGTTTGTTCATGCACCCTGGGAGTTTCGTGTGGAGAAGTCCAGAGAGAAGATCAGCGGCAGTGATGAGGAGATTGAGAAGTTTCTTCGTAGGGATGATAAGAGAAAGCAGGATTATTATCGTAAATTTGCCGGTGGGGACTGGAGTGATGCGACGAATTATGATCTGTGTCTGAATGCAGGAAAGCTTGGATTTGAGAAATGTGTGGATGCGATTTTGGCGCAGATGAACGTTATGGGAATTAAATGATGAAAAGGGCAGTCTCTCTTTGGAGGCTGCCCTTTTTGGGATTAAGACTGGGATTTGATTTTGTTTTGGTATTCTTTTAAGGTTTTTTCGTAGCCCATTTCTGAGAGTTCGTAGAAGTGTTCTCCCTGGATTTCGGTGGGGAGGTATTGTTGGTGTACGTAGTGGTTTGGGTAGTCGTGGGCGTATTTGTAGCCGATGCCGTGGCCCAGTTTTTCGTGGCCGCCGTAGTGGGCGTCCTGGAGGTGTGGCGGGACTGTGGTTTTTGTGCGTTTGACGGAGTCCATGGCAGCGAAGATGGCGTTGACTGCGGAGTTGCTTTTGGGGGCGCAGGCCATGTAGGTGACTGCCTGGGAGAGGATGATCTGGGACTCGGGCATTCCTACGCGTTCTACTGCCTGGGCTGCGGCGACTGCTACACAGAGGGCCTGTGGATCGGCGTTTCCGATGTCTTCGGAGGCGAGGATCATGATTCTTCGGGCTATGAATTTGACGTCTTCTCCGGCGTAGAGCATTTTTGCAAGGTAGTAAACTGCTGCGTCAGGGTCTGAGCCACGCATGCTTTTGATGAAGGCGGAGATGATGTCGTAGTGGTTGTCTCCGTTTTTGTCGTAGCGGACGACGCGTTTCTGGATGCACTGAGATGCCACATCCAGGGTGATGTGGATGAGACCGTCTTCGCTACGGGGGGTAGTGAGGATGCCCAGTTCGATGGCATTGAGGGCATTTCTGGCGTCGCCGCCTGCCATGTCTGCAAGGAAGTCGAGGGCGTCTTCATCTATCCGGGCTTTATAGTTTCCCATTCCTTTTGTTTTGTCGTTGACTGCGCGAAGGATGAGTTCTTTGACTTCGGAGATCTCCAGGGATTTCAGTTCGAAGATGATGGAACGTGAGATTAAAGCAGCGTTGACTTCGAAGTATGGATTCTCTGTTGTGGCACCGATGAGGATGATGGTTCCGTCTTCTACGAATGGGAGGAGATAGTCCTGCTGGCCTTTGTTGAAGCGGTGGATCTCGTCTATGAAGAGGATTGTTTTTTTGCCGTACATACCCAGGTTTTGCTGGGCTTCTTTTACAACTGCTTCCATATCTTTTTTGCCTGCTACAGTGGCGTTGATCTGGGTGAATTCTGCACTGGTAGTGTTGGCGATTACTTTTGCCAGGGTGGTCTTGCCGGTTCCGGGAGGACCGTAGAAGATGACGGAGGTCAGCTTGTCAGCTTTGATAGCCCTGTATAATAAGGTGTTTTTTCCGATGATGTGTTGCTGTCCTACAACTTCATCCAGAGTTGTGGGGCGTAGTCTGGATGCCAGAGGGGCTTCCTGGTCCAGGGTTTTTGATTTGGCGTATTCAAATAAATCCATAGTTTTTTCTCCATAGAATATGATGATAAAACAGTCACATTTCATTTCGTGTTTATAGTAACATAAAACATTTCTGACAAATTATAGCAAGTCTCTTAATCAATATACATTATTTACGAGGAGTGCTATAGAACGTATATTTGTTTTAGTATAACGTATCCCTGTTTTTTTGTAAAGATTAGGAAATAAAAAGGAAGAGCATTATAAGAGCTCTTCCATTATTTTTCCGTATATTTCCTGGTAATGTGTGGACCATTTTTTACAGATCGACTGTGCTGCCTCAAGGTTAGGAGCTGCGATGTTCAGGTCGATGAGGGAGTTGCCCTTTTCGATGAGCTGGCATCTTACAGAATAGGTTCCCTGTTTGGTGATGTAATAATCGGCAGGTGTGACGATTCGCTCCTGGGCTTTGAAGCCGGTGGATTTCAGGTATTCCCTGACTTCCTGTTTGATCTCAGGAGAGAGATCTTTCTGGAAAAAGGAGAGAGTCTTTATGCCATCTTCGGTAATCCGGTAATGGGAGACATTGGAACGGGTGTCCATGGTGATCAGTTCTGCCTCTACCAGTTCTGAGATTGCCTGCTGGAGATGGAAATAGTTTGTATATTCCCGGTCCAGGATAAATTCCGAAATCTGCGAATTTGTCAGGGTATTTTCGGTATTCTGAAGCATGTATAACACGATTAATTTGTAAACTGTGAATGGTGTTGCCATTTTATCCCTCCTTTGCATAGAGTAGCAGAGAAGCTTTTAGTGTGAAAACAGTCTTCCCTGGTAGCTTTGTTCTTCTTTCATCCTGTGATGCAGCATATTTAATACCTCACGTTTACGGCTTGCCCACAGTGGTGCGATCAGCAGATCTTTGGGGCCGTCGCCTGTGATGCGGTGTATAACCATATCCGGTCTGAGATGTTCCAGACAGTTTATAAGGAGAGAGATGTATTCATCCCGTTCGTAAGTCTGAAACAGTCCTTTCTCGTAATCTGCTGCCAGATCAGTGCCGCGAAGCACATGAAGTAACTGCAGTTTGATTCCCTGAATATCCATATGGTTGAGATATTCCATAGTTTCCAGAATATCTGCTGTGTTTTCACCGGGCAATCCGAGGATTGTATGCACGATTACTTCGATATTTTCTTTTCGCAGGCGTTTTACGGCATCATCAAAAACGCAGAGAGGATATCCCCTTCGGATATACCTGGCAGTGGACTCATGGATCGTCTGAAGTCCAAGTTCAATCCAGACAGGTTTCTGTTTATTTAACCGGGACAAAAGTGCCACGATTTCAGGACTGAGGCAGTCTGGTCTGGTGCCGATGGAAAGAGCAACTATCTTTGGATGAGAGATTGCTTCTGTAAAAATTTTCTCCAGATATTCCACAGGTGCGTAGGTATTTGTGTACGCCTGGAAATAGGCAATATATTTATGAATCGGACGTTTCTGTGAAAGGATACTGATCTGGCTTTCTATCTGGTCAGTGATGGAAAGTGCGGCATCTGCAGCGAAATCTCCGCTTCCTCCTGCGCTGCAGAAGATGCAGCCGCGGGTTCCGATCTTACCGTCCCTGTTGGGACAGGACATGCCGCCATTTAGCGTGACCTTATAAACCTTTTCTCCAAACCGCTCTCTCAGCATATAGTCCAGAGAGTGGTATGGTTTCTCTCCCCATTTGGTCATACTGTGTGATTATTTTCTGTTGATGAAGTTTCAGCAGAGTTTCCGTTCTGAAGGTCTGTATCCTGGGTATCTGCATCAGCCGGAATATAATTATCAAAAATCTTTACCAGAAAATGTCCGTTGATAAATGCCTCCAGTGCAAATCCAAACATGCACAGAAGCATGATGGCCATGGACTGTATGCGGAAACTTTTAATAAAAAACACGCCTGCAGGTAACAGAGTGATGACTGCCATCAGGACTGTATACGGAAGATGACGGATAGCCATCAGGAATGCATTGCGGAAGGTGTTTTTGATGGAGTTGTAGAATTTGGCAAGCACCGGATAAATATACAGAAATACCATCATATAAAGGATACCAAATGCAAAGAAAACGATATACAATACCTGAGACATTGTTCCGCTGATATTACCTACAATACGCAGATCCATGTAAAGGATAGCTGCAACTGCAAGCATGATAAGATTGATGACAGTTGCCTGTTTGAAGTTCTGCTTAAAGGATTTGAAGAAGCTTCTGATAATATAAGATTCTTCGTTACGTGCCATTTTCAGTGTGACATAGTGGAGTGCAGTCAGTGACGCACCAATAGTCACGATTGGCAGACAACAGATCAGAAAGACCACATTAAGCATAATAAGATCAGCCACGCGTCCCATGACGGTGAAGAATTTGTTGTCCATGTTAAATAGTCTGTCCATTCGTTTAATTACTCCTTTTGTATATAATGATGTACAGCATACTCTGCGGATAATCCTGCTACAGAGAAATCTGTACAAGCTTTGTATAACAGTATAACGAATCAGGCAGGAAAAAGCAAATCTTTTATGTGAGCAGGAGCTGGTCTGCAGTGACAAAAACATAGCCTTTTTCAGTAAAAAGATCAGCGATTTTCAGGGCTGCATCCACAGATGTCTGATAGCCGTCATGCATCAGGATGATAGAACCGTCATGAACCTGTTTCTGGGCGATAGACAGGATAGAATCAATGTTTTTGCTTTTCCAGTCCAAGGTGTCTACATCCCAGAATACGGGAAGCATGGTGACAGAAAGTTCCATATCCTTGATCCATGCGCCGAAAGGCGGTCGTACATAAGAAGGGTAAATTCCGGAAGCTTCATAGATTCTGTTATTTGTTTTTTCAATTTCCAGTCTGGCTTTCTCCGCCGGTATCTTGTCAAGCTGTACATGATCCCAGGTGTGATTTCCGATAAGATGTCCGTCTTTTCGCATTTGCAGGAGTATGTCTTCGTTTCCTTCAATGTTCTCGCCTATCAGAAAGAAAGATGCCCGGATGTTTCTTTTTTTTAATCCATCCAGAAGCATGGGGGTATACCGGGCATTAGGACCGTCATCAAAGGTCAGTGCGATTCTGGGAGGTTCTTCGACGGGAAGCCCGGCGGTGGTGTCAGTTGAAAAATTCTCAGAAGCTGTAGCTTTTGCAGATGCCTGTTTTACAAGGGAAAGCATACCGGGACCTGCCAGTGAAGTAAGGAACTGTGTGCGTCTGTCAGCAGAGGAAAAGAGCAGGAAAAAAATTATGCATAATATTTCAAAAAATATTAAAGTCCGCTTCATGCAAAGATACTCCTTATAAATTATCAAAAATACGCAGATATGGATGTTAATATGTTTTGGGGAGATTGTGGGATAGTTATAAGCTGATGTAATAGTATATGAAATAAAGAAAGAAAAGATGTAGGGAGTCTGTCAGGGGAGTGATGATGTCTCAGTATTCTGAGGTGTAAAATACTTGCGGGATGTTAGGGAATGGTCGTATAATTAGGGATAAATATTTGTCGAAGTGAGGAGAGGTTTGTTATGAGATATAATTCTGTGCTGGATCTGCATACGCATACTGTGGCCAGTGGGCATGCTTATTGTTCTCTGAGGGAGATGGCGAAGGCAGCTTCTGAGAAGGGACTGGAGGTTCTGGGGATTACGGAGCATGCGCCGAGTATGCCGGGGACGTGTCATAAGTTTTATTTTAATAATCTTAAGGTTGTGCCAAGGGAGATGTACGGGATTCAGTTGCTGTTGGGATCTGAGGTAAATATTCTGGATGCGCAGGGAACAGTGGATCTGGGACAGCATACGCTTTCCAGTATGGACGTGGTTATTGCGAGTCTGCATACGCCGTGTATGAAGCCGGCATCTAAGCTTGAGAACACAGAAGCCTATCTGAATGTGATGAAGAATCCATATGTAAACATTATCGGACATCCGGATGACGGGAGATATGAGATTGATTATGAGGCACTGGTTCAGGGAGCGAAGGAATACGGGAAGGTTCTGGAACTGAATAATCATTCTATGGATTCAGAATGTACCCGTGAGAATGCTGTGGAGAATGATACGGTGATGTTGGAACTGTGTAAGAAATATCAGGTTCCGGTGGTGATGGACAGTGATGCTCATTTTGATCTTCTGATCGGGGAGTTTGATCTGGCGAGAGATCTGCTGGAGAAACTGGATTTTCCGGAAGAGCTGGTTCTTAATCGGTCTGCGGATGCAATAAGGAAGCATGTGAATCGTAAGTTCTGATAAACTGAGAAGCAGTTATTTGGTGTAGAGCTGTGCCACAAAGAGGATGATTTTATCGGCCTGACTTTTCGAAAAAGGTTTTTGCGAGAAAATTAAAAAATCTGTGATTTCTTTTGGGTTAAAGGCTTGCTTCCTATAATTTAACGTGGTAAAATATCACTGTTAGAAATATAACACGGACATTTTAAAGACAAATGTCCGCCCAGTGAAGTACAGAGTTCTAAAAGGAGCATGAAAATGAGTAAAAAAATCAGAACAGAGGCTGTAGATCAGCTTTTTGAAGCGATTTTATGCCTGAAGGATAAAGAAGAGTGCTATACTTTTTTTGAGGATGTATGCACGATCAATGAACTTCTTTCCTTATCACAGCGTTTTGAGGTTGCCAAGATGCTGATGGACAAGAGAACCTATCTTGATATTTCGGAGAAAACCGGAGCTTCCACAGCAACGATCAGTCGTGTGAATCGTTCATTGAATTATGGAAATGACGGATATGAGATGGTGTTTTCAAGAATGGCAGAGAAGGAAACTAAAGGGGAATAAGATAGCGGAAGGCTGAATAAATGCAGTGCTATTGTGGGGCAGGTGAAGATCACCTGCCTTTTTTGTATAGGGAGTTTTCGGATAAAAGAGAAGTCCGATTATTCCTCTTCTGGGAGAGTGTTGTGCAGGCTGAGAAAATGCTGCGAAGGATCAATCTATAAAAGTCGAAAATGAATATTATATAGTCAAATATGCAAACTATGCGGATTGGTATAATGTTATAATTTTGTTTATGAAAGATAACTGGCTGTTGGCAATATCGTATAAGATATTTTTATGAAAAAAGTCATATATAAAGTATTTTGCTGGAAGTATTTTACAAATGCATGGCGAAATGTAATATTGCAGGCAGAGAGAACAGTTATAAAAAAACAAATCATGAGGAGAACATAAGAGTATGAAGGCATTTGATTATTCACTGGTAAAAGATCCACAGTATTTCTGCGATAACCGAATGGAAGCTCATTCAGATCATGTATATTATAGAGATGGGAATGAAATGCAGGCTGCTGTGCAGGATGGAACAGAAACTTCTTTCCGTTACAGTCTGAACGGTTTATGGAAGTTTCATTATGCGCGTAATTACAAAAGTACAGTTCAGGGATTTGAAAAGGAAGATTACTGCTGTTATGACTGGGATGACATTCATGTACCTGCACATATCCAGATGGAAGGATATGATGCACCCCAGTATGCCAATGTCCAGTATCCATGGGAAGGTCATGAGGAAATTTATCCCGGTCAGATTCCGGAGAGATTTAATCCGGTTGCAAGCTATGTGAAATATTTTACAGTGCCGGAACATATGAAGGGAAAGAGGTTGTTTATTTCTTTCCAGGGAGCAGAGAGCGGACTTGCACTGTGGCTGAACGGAGCCTTTGTTGGCTACAGTGAGGATTCTTTCACCCCATCTGAATTTGAACTGACAGATTATCTTAAAGATGGGCAGAATAAGCTGGCAGCACAGGTATTTAAATGGACCTCCAGCAGTTGGTGCGAAGATCAGGACTTCTTCCGTTTCTCCGGAATTTACAGAGATGTGTATCTTTATACAGTTCCGAATACCCACGCATATGATCTACAGATCCGTGCAATCCCGGAAGAGAATCTGGATGTAGCAGATCTTGAAATTAAGGTAAAGACATGGGGAAAAGGAAGCATTGCTTTCAGGCTTGAGAAAGATGGAGAATGTGTGCTGGAAGAGAAAAAATCTCTTACAGAAGCTGGAAATGAAGAAGCCGATGCAGAGGCATTTTATATTCAGAAAACAAATAGCAGCAAGACTGTACAGAACAGTTTTATATGGAAAATCAATAATCCAAAATTATGGAGTGCAGAAGATCCGCAGCTCTATGATCTTACAATTGAACTTTATGACGAAGCAGGAAATATTCAGGAAGTGATTCCTCAGAAGGTTGGATTCCGCCGTTTCGAGATGAAGAACGGCATTATGACTCTGAACGGAAAGCGTATCGTGTTTAAGGGCGTAAACCGTCATGAATTCAGTTCTGTCAGCGGCAGACATGTATCAGAGGAAGAACTCCGCAAGGATCTTCGCATTATGAAGCAGAATAATATCAATGCCATCCGTACCTGTCATTATTCGGATACATCACTGATCTATCAGCTTTGTGATGAATATGGTATTTATATGATCGATGAGACAAACCTGGAATCCCATGGTTCCTGGGATGTGGCGGAATTTACAAAGGATTATACTCATGTTGTTCCTCACAACAAACCGGAATGGCTGGATATGATGCTTGACCGTGCCAACTCCATGTATCAGAGAGACAAGAATCATCCGGCAATCCTGATCTGGTCCTGTGGAAATGAATCTTTTGGCGGAAAAGATATCTATGAAATGTCTCAGCTTTTCCGTAAGAATGACTCTACCCGTCTGGTACATTATGAGGGACTTTTCCATGACCGCAGTTATAATGATACCAGTGATATGGAAAGCCAGATGTATCCGTCTGTAGAAGCAATCAAAGAGTTTCTGGCAAAGGATGACAGTAAACCGTTTATCTGCTGTGAGTACACACATGCCATGGGAAATTCCTGCGGTGCCATGCACAAATATACTGACCTGACAGATACAGAGCCCAAATATCAGGGGGGATTTATCTGGGATTACATTGACCAGTCTATTTATAAGAAAGATCGCTATGGAAAAGAGTTCCAGGCATATGGCGGCGATTTCGGAGAACGCCCTACAGACTATAATTTCAGTGGTAACGGAATCGCATATGGCGGTGACAGAGAGCCATCTCCGAAGATGCAGGAAGTGAAATTCAATTATCAGAATATTACAGCAGAGGTGACAGCTGATACAGTAAAAGTGATTAACAAGAACCTCTTTGTAAATACAGATACTTTTGACTGTAAGGTAATACTTGCAAAGAATGGAAAAGTGATTTGTACAGAAGCACTGGAAACAGCAGTTGAGCCATTGAGTACGAAAGAATATAAACTGCCTTTTGAAAAGGCTGAGGCAGCCGGAGAATATACAATTACTGTTTCCTTCCATCTGAAAGAGGAAGAAATATGGGCACCTGCAGGCCATGAGATTGCGTTTGGACAGTATGTATATCAGGTGAAAGAGGATGTTCCGGATGGAAAATCAGATTCAGCAGAAACAGCGATTACAGCGGAAAAAGATGTATGTGTATCAGATGCGTTTGTAAAGAAGCCACAGATCATCCGAAGCACACACAACATTGGTGTCCGCGGTGAGCACTTCGAAGTAATGTTCTCCGTCCTCAATGGTGGTCTGGTTTCTTACAAATATGCGGGCAAAGAGATGATCGAGGCAATCCCGAAACCAAACTTCTGGCGTGCACCAACAGATAATGACTGTGGGAATCTTATGCAGATGCGCTACGCACAGTGGAAAATTGCCAGCATGTATTTAAGCCACAAAGAATATAGAAAAGGTGCATATGGCCCATCCAATTTACCACAGGCAGAAGAAACAGACCACTCTGTAAAAGTAACATTTACCTATCTGATGCCAACCACACCAGCCAGTGAGTGTCAGCTCACCTACGAAGTATTCGGCGATGGAAAAGTGAAGACAACTTTAACTTATGATCCTGTAAAAGAACTTGGTGATATGCCGGAATTTGGGGTGATTTTCAAATTCAATGCAGATTACGACAATGTTCAGTGGTATGGACTGGGCGAAGCTGAGACCTATGCAGATCGCAAAAAAGGTGCAAAACTGGGCATTTACCAGAATAAAATTGTGGACAACATAGCAAGATACATGGTACCGCAGGAATGTGGAGCAAAAGAGGAAGTACGCTGGGCGAAAGTCACAGATCGCAAGGGCAGAGGAATGTACTTTGAAATGGATGGAGAATCAATGATGTTCTCTGCACTCCCATACACTCCACATGAGATGGAAAATGCCATGCATCCATATGAACTCCCACAGATTCATTACACAGTAGTACGCGTAGCCAAAGGCCAGATGGGAATCGGCGGCGACGACAGCTGGGGAGCATATACCCATCCGGAATATCTGCTGAATGCAGACGGAAAGATGGAGTTCTCCTTTAGCTTTAAAGGAATTTAATATAGTTTATTTGTTTTGAAAAGGGGCTGTTTCAGACAGTCCCTTTAACTATTATAGATAAATAGACAACAAAAAATGATATTTATAGCATTGAAAATGTGATATGATATACAAGTAGATTTTGATTTATAATGCAGGGTGAAAACGTGGGTATTATAGTGGTTTAACGATTCTCAAAAGTCGGCGATCGATAATGAAAAGGAGTAACATTAAATGATAGATATATATACAAATAAGATTAATTCAAAAGACTGGATACTTCAAAACGACCTGTACTTTAATCTGAACACAGGTAATGAAGAAATGTCACAAAAAGAAATTGATTTAATCTGGCAAATAGATGAGGCAAAGCTGACTCCGGACAAGCATATAGAAACAAAATATGGATTGGGTACAATACGTAATTTATCATCAGGCTGCAAGACACTGATAAATATTGTAAAACACCCTGATAAGGTGGTAAATGTCGAGGAATGTGGTCCGAATGTGTTAAGGATCATTTTTACTATGGAAAATATAAAGATTTATATGTCAAGACCGACACTTTTTGATATCCCGGACAATGCAAAAATCCGATTTAATAATTCTGATATAGTTATCGGCGGGAGAGGCTATAATGCCTGGTGGAGTAAGGAGTATGAAAGGAGAGAAGCAGATGATTTATAAGAACATTACTTTTAAAGCAGATCCATTTTCATACGACTTGGAATTTGAGGATAGAATTACTCTTGTTGGCGGAGACAGCGGTACCGGTAAAACAGTCCTTTATGAAATGCTGGAAGATATAAGACTAACAGACGAATACAAGGCTATAAAATTATTTAACTATAAATCAGATGATTTTTTAAAAGCAATAAAACAGTGCCGGGATAGTTTCATTGTGGTAGATAATGCAGATTACTTGATTAATGATGATATCAGGAGATTCATTAATTTTGAGTTCTCAAATCAGTATATGCTTTTTCTGCGAAATTGTGACGGACTCAATGTATCTGATAAAAGTTTTAAGGTGCTGAAGTTTGATAACAACAGAATAACACTGGAAGAGGAGCTGTGATATGAGATATTTATGGACGGAGGATACTGGTGCAGGGCTTCACTTCTGGAAATTAGTTAACAAGTTTTTCTTTGATAATGAGCTTGTAGTCGAAAGTAAAGGAAGCAATCAGGGATTACTGGATGCGGTAATAGACTTGGACATTAAAGATGACGATAAATACTACGTTGCATTTGATTATGTGGTTGATAATCAGGATATTCGTAACAAGTATCGTATGTTGAAATTAATAACAGATAAGTCGGAAGGAAAAATTGTAATTCTGGATATGATTTGTTTTGAATATCTGATTCTTGCATTTGACAAGCTAATAGCATGGACAGGCACCGGAAAGACAGATAAAATCAAAATTCGTGAAGAAGTCTTGGCAGCAGTTGAAAATCATA
This sequence comes from Blautia sp. DFI.3.45, assembly GCF_020593505.1. NCBI lineage: Bacteria > Bacillati > Bacillota > Clostridia > Lachnospirales > Lachnospiraceae > Blautia > Blautia sp. DFI.3.45. Next base: position 22,511 of record NZ_JAJDMI010000031.1, on the reverse strand, counting down.
GAATCAATTTATCAAAGATTGATGACGAGAAGACATTGCAGTATATAGCATGTTTTAAAAGATATTCTACAGAACGAGTGATGAAGTCATTGGCAGGCGAATTTACACAAAATGAAAAGTGGTCTGTTAAAGGGACTCTTATGGGTGAATGCTGGTATAAAAATTGCTGTGTGTCGGAGCATCCAGATAGTCTTAGATGTGGTAAGCCTGAGATTGAGGATGGGGATGAGAAGATGAGGATGCTGATACAGTCTGAGAAGGTGCAAAATGTGATTTGCAAAGTTGCAGATTAGAGTAGGATTTAATAAAAGTGAAGATTTGAAAACTGTACGAAAAGGGAGAAATTATCTTATGTATCAGGCAGATGAAAAACGTTATGAAACTATGAAATACCACCGCTGTGGTGCCAGTGGGCTGATGCTGCCGGAGTTATCTCTGGGGTTATGGCATAATTTCGGAGACACCGGTGTTTATGAGAATATGAAGCAGATGTGCTTCACAGCATTTGATAATGGAATTACACATTTTGACCTTGCAAACAACTATGGCCCACAGCCTGGAAGTGCGGAGGAAAATTTTGGGAAAATCCTGAGAGAGGAATTTTCTGCATACAGAGATGAGCTGATCGTCAGCACAAAGGCGGGCTATGATATGTGGCCGGGACCTTATGGAAACTGGGGAAGCCGTAAGTATCTGATCGCCAGTCTTGACCAGAGCCTGAAACGTCTTGGCCTAGATTATGTAGATATCTTTTATCATCATAGAATGGATCCGGAGACGCCTCTGGAGGAGACCATGGAGGCTCTTGCACAAATTGTCAGAAGCGGAAAGGCATTGTATGTTGGAATCTCCAACTATGATGGTGAGACAATGAAACGCGCTGCAGATATTCTGGAAGAACTGCATTGTCCGTTTATCATTAATCAGAACAGATATAATATCTTTAACCGTACCATCGAGACAAATGGCCTGAAACAGGCTGCAGCAGAGAGGAAAAAGGGAATTATTGCATTTAGCCCGTTATCCCAGGGAATGCTCACAGACCGATATCTGAATGGAATTCCAAAGGACAGCCGTGTCAACACAGACGGACGTTTTCTCCATGCAGATCAGTTCAGTGAGGAACGTCTTAACAGTATCCGCAGTCTGAATGCAATTGCAGCAGAGAGAGGGGAAAGTCTTGCTCAGATGGCACTGAAATGGATTCTCCGCGACGGAATCGTAACCAGCGTTCTCATCGGGGCATCCCGTCCGCAGCAGATTCTTGAGAACCTGAAAGTGCTTGACAGTGCACCGTTTAGTGAAGAGGAATTAAAGAAGATTGATGAGTGTTCACTGGCATTATAATAAACATCCACTTGACAGACTGTTTTCTTAAATGATATGAAAGAGTAATGTAATCTGAATTGCATTATTTTCTGGAATTATCAGCGAATAACAGATATGCGGAAAGGAAAATTATGATTATTTATCACGAAAGTTCAAAGACATTCCATTTATACAACAATAACATCAGTTATATTATGACCGTACTTCCAAATGGACATCTTGGAAATCTCTATTTTGGGAAAAGAATCCATGACAGAGAAGATTTTTCATATCTTCTTGAGATGAAGCAGCGACCAATGACAGCCTGTGTTTATGAGGGAAACCGCAAATTTTCGCTGGAGCATCTGAAACTGGAATATCCGGTGTATGGTAGTTCTGATTACCGTTATCCGGCAATGGAGATCCTTCAGGAAAACGGCAGCAGGATTTCTGATTTTACTTATGTAAGTTATACAATTGCAGCTGGAAAACCAAAACTTCAGGGACTTCCGGCTACGTATACTGAGAAAGACGAAGAAGCCCAGACCTTATGTGTAAAATTGAAAGATGAAGTAACAGGAATTGTATTGGAATTGCTTTATACTATTTTTACACAGAGGGGAATCATCACCAGAAGTGCCAGATTTACAAACGAGGGTACATCATCAGTACATCTGTTAAATGCAATGAGCCTCAGCCTTGATCTGCCGGACAAGGATTATGTGTGGATGCAGTTTTCAGGTGCGTGGTCCAGAGAACGTCATGTGAAAGAACGCAGATTAGAGCAGGGAATCCAGTCTGTGGGAAGCATCAGAGGAAATTCTTCCCATGAACATAATCCCTTTATTGTGCTCCGACGTCCGTCGGCAACAGAAAATGCAGGAGAAGTGATGGGATTCAGCCTGATCTACAGCGGAAATCACAGAATGCAGGCAGAGGTGGATACTCATGATACAACCCGCATCACTGTGGGAATCAATCCGCAGAATTTTGACTGGAAGCTGGACTGTGGTGAGAGCTTTCAGACTCCGGAAGCAGTAGTAGTATTTTCTGATAAGGGTCTGAATGGAATGAGCCAGACCTTCCATAAATTATATCAGAAGAGACTGGCAAGAGGTTACTGGAGAGACCGTCCCAGGCCAATCCTGAACAATAACTGGGAAGCTACTTATTTTGATTTTACAGAGGACCGTCTGGTGGAAATTGCTGCAAAGGCAAAGGAATGTGGTGTTGAATTATTTGTGCTGGATGACGGATGGTTCGGTGCACGAAGCAACGATTATGCAGGACTTGGTGACTGGGTGGCAAACAGAGAGCGTCTTCCGCAGGGAATCAAGGGAATCGCAGACAGGATTGAAGAGATGGGTATGAAATTTGGTCTGTGGTTTGAGCCGGAGATGGTGAATAAGGATTCCGACCTTTACCGTGCACATCCGGACTGGATCCTGCAGACACCCCAGAGGCATTCCTGTCATGGCAGAAATCAGTATGTGCTGGACTTCTCCAGAAAAGAAGTGGTGGACTGTATTTATGAGATGATGTACAAAATTCTCTCAGAAGCAAAGGTTTCCTACATCAAATGGGATATGAACAGGAGTATTACGGAATGTTGTTCAGCTGCACTTCCTGCAGACCGTCAGGGAGAAGTGTTCCACAGATATATTCTCGGAGTTTATGATCTGTATGAGCGGTTAAATACTGCATTTCCGCAGATTCTCTTTGAGTCCTGCGCAAGCGGTGGCGGACGTTTTGATCCGGGAATCCTTTATTATGCGCCACAGGGATGGACCAGTGATGATACAGATGCGGCAGAGCGTGTGAAAATCCAGTACGGCACAAGCATGTGTTATCCGGTAAGCTCCATGGGAAGTCATGTTTCTGTAGTACCAAACCATCAGTTAAACCGCAAAACTCCGTTACATACAAGAGCAAATGTAGCTTATTTTGGAACTTTCGGATATGAGCTGGATCTGAATAAACTGTCTGATGAGGAAATCAGTGAAGTAAAACAGCAGATTACCTTTATGAAAGAATACAGAGAACTGATTCAGTTTGGAACTTTTTACAGACTGAAGAGTCCTTTTGAGGGCAATGAAACAGCGTGGATGACAGTCAGTGAGGACAAAAAAACAGCGCTGGTATTCTGGTACAGGGAAAGAAATGTAGTAAACGCAGATTTTACCAGAGTGCGGCTTCAGGGACTGGATCCGGATCTTATCTACAGAAATGAGTATAATGAAACAGAAAACTACGGGGATGAGCTGATGAATCTGGGACTGCTCACCACAGACTGTACAGCAGGTGAACCTACAAGTGAAGACGAACCATGCACAGACTATGAGTCCAGAATTTATGTTTTAACTGCAAAATAATAACCGAATCAGGTAAGCTCCTTATGGAGGTTGCGAAAAGCAATAGACAGAAATAAAAAATCAACAAAAAGCAGGCAGAACGATCACACGGGATCGTCTACCTGCTTTTCGTTAAATTTATCCATCATTTCTTTATGGGTCTTATAATTCTTCGGACTCATTCCAAACTTCTTCTTAAAAGCCTTGGAAAAAACAAGCTGGTCTTCATAGCCCACATTATTAGCAATCTCTTTAACAGACAGACTGGTACTGACCAGAAGACTGGCTGCTTTATGCATCTTATAATCAATGAGGAAGGTCTGTGCGGACATTCCAAGCTCTTTCTGAAAGGAACTGTTCAGATAGGCACGGCTGATTCCGATATTATCTGCAATATCAGAAATCCCGATTCCCTTTTGATACATATCTTTAATATATTTAATGGCAAGCTCCACGTAGACACTGGTGCTGTAGACATATTTGGCATTTTTTTTGTTCTGTGCAGACTGCTTTTCATGAAAGCCGGCAAGCTCGGCTAACAACAGGATCAGATAAGCCTGGCGCCTTAGATCATTGGCTTTGGAAAGCTGCTTATGATTCAGCATATAATCGATGTGTTTCAGGATTATTTTCTGATCCGGTGCAGGAAGTACCAATTGATTTTTGGAAAATCCACATTCTTTTACCATTGAGTGAGCTCGGATTCCGCGAAAACCAATCCAGGCATAAGTCCAGGGATTGGTTTCATCAGCACCGTATGTGACTGGTTCATTTGGATAAATTACAAACATCTGTCCGGGAGTAAGGCTCCAGGTCTGACCTCCGGCAGAATAGAATCCGGTACCGTCCAGCACAAAATGGATGATGAACTCATCTCTTGGCATGGAACAGATATGTCCGGGCGGGCAGTGTTCTTTGCCCGTATGGATTAGACTGATATCAAGGGAGCCTTCTTTCAGATTTTCAAGACAGCGGAAAGTAGCGCTGTCCGTATATTTTACATCTGGCATTTGGGTAATTCCTTTTTCTATTTTCTTTGATTGCAGATATTGTTGATATAAAGACATAAGGACTGATATCCTGCAAATACGCATAAATTCAAGTCGTTGTTGACATTTTACCATAAATTCAGCGTTTTTTCCATAACGATTATGACATAAATTCATTTCATTAGTCCATTTAAAAAAATAGACAAAAACGTATAATAAGAATCACAAGGAACACGTCGAAACGACGAATAAAGGAGGATGTATATGAGAAAAAACATGAAAAAACTCACAGTCGCAACAGTGATCGGTGCTATGACAGTTACTGCACTTGCACCAGTAAGCGCACAGGCGAAAGACAAAACTCTGACAGTTGCAATCTGGGATAACGGACAGAAAGCCGGACTTCAGGAAATTATGGATGAGTTTACAAAAGAGACCGGAATCAAAACTGAACTTCAGGTAGTAGAGTGGAGCAGCTACTGGACACTTCTTGAAGCAGGTGCATCAGGCGGAGACATGCCGGACGTATTCTGGATGCATTCCAATGAAGCTGTAAGATATATGTCCAATGATATCTTACTTGATCTGACAGACAAGATTGCAGACAGCGACAAACTGGAAATGGACAAATTCCCGAAAGATATCAAAGAAATGTATCAGTGGGACGGAAAAACATACGCAGTACCGAAGGACATCGATACAATTGCTATGTGGTACAACAAAGATATGTTTGATGAAGCAGGAATCGATTATCCGGACGGAAGCTGGACATGGGATGAATTCTATGACATTGCAGAAAAACTTACAAAAGAAGACGGAAGCCAGTACGGTTTTGCAGCAAACCCGTCTAACGAGCAGGATACATGGATGAATATTGTTTACTCCATGGGCGGACGTGTACTGACAGATGACAACAAATCCGGTTTTGATGATCCAAACACTATCAAAGCAATGGAATTCGTTGACAAATGCGTTAAAAATGTAATGCCTCCTGCATCTACAATGTCCGAAACAGGTACAGACGTACTCTTCGGATCTGGCAAGGTAGCTATGATTTCTCAGGGATCCTGGATGGTATCTGCTTTCAAAGACAACGATTATATCAAAGAGCACTGTGATGTGGCAAGACTTCCGAAAGATGCTGAAACAGGAGAGAGCGTATCTCTTTACAATGGTCTTGGATGGGCAGCATCTGCAAACACAGATATGCCGGACGAAGCTTTCCAGCTTATTGAGTGGTTCGGTACAAAAGATATGCAGCAGAAACAGGCTGACCTTGGTGTAACAATGGCAGCTTACGAAGGAATGTCCGATGGATGGGTTAACAGTGTTGACTGCTTCAACTTACAGCCATACATGGATGCAATGGACAATATCGTATTCAGACCACACACAAATGCAACACTTGCATGGTGGAACCCAATGTGCGAAGAACTGAAGAAACCATGGAATGATGAAGAAAGCATGGATGATGCATGCAAGAATATCGTTACTATTATGAACGATGCCATCGCAGAAGAGTCCTATTAATTAATATTCAGCAAAACCATTCATAAAAAATAAGAAACAGGAAAGCTGCCGCAGAAAAGATTCCGATTATGTGATAACCGCAGAAGTCACAACAGGTATGCAGATGTGCGGCAGTTTTCCGTTCAAATCAGCAACAAAATTTTACGATAAGAAGGAGTGAGAACCGTGGCAAATCCAAAAAAAGGTACCAGTCAGGCGCGGAATGAATTCATCTGGGGATGGGCGTTCATTCTTCCTACAATGCTTGGTCTGATCATCTTAAATATCTATCCGATTTTTAAGACCATTTATGAGAGCTTTTTCAAGACCGGAGATTTCGGTAAGGGAAATATCTTCATTGGTTTTGACAACTATGTAAAGCTGTTCCATGATGCGGAAGTATGGCAGGCATTATTAAATACATTTAAATATGCCATTGTGGAAGTTCCGTTTTCCATTGCTATCGCACTTGTACTGGCAGTTTTATTAAACCGTAAAATGAAAGGCCGTGCTGTTTACAGAACTATTTTCTTCCTGCCTATGGTTGCTGCTCCGGCTGCGATCGCCATGGTATGGAGATGGTTGTTTAACTCAGAATTCGGTCTTCTCAATCACATTTTTCACACAAAGATCAACTGGATCTCTGATCCGAAGATCGCAGTCTATGCGATCGCAGTGATCGGTGTATGGTCTATCATCGGCTACAATATGGTACTTTTCCTGTCCGGTCTGCAGGAAATCCCAAGAGATTATTATGAAGCAGCAAGCATTGACGGAGCAACTGGTGTGAAACAGTTCTTCCATATTACAATCCCGCTGCTTTCACCGACCATCTTCTTTGTAATGGTTACCCGTGTCATCGGTGCCATGCAGGTATTCGACCTGATCTTCATGGTTATGGACAGAAACAGTCCTGCACTTTACAAAACACAGTCACTTGTTTACCTGTTCTACCAGAATTCCTTTGTACAGAATAACAAAGGTTATGGTTCAACAATCGTCGTACTTCTTCTGGTTGTAATTATGATCATGACAGTATTCCAGAATATTGCGCAGAAGAAGTGGGTTCATTATAACTAAGGAGGGATAATTATGTCAGCAAGAGATAAAGCAAACAGAGTTCTGATCCATGTTATCCTGATACTGGTATCTATTACCATGCTGGTTCCTTTCTTATGGATGATTCTGACAGCTTTCAAAACTATGACAGAGGCAACCTCTGTCAACCCGTTCGTAATCCTCCCGTCTACATGGAGATGGGACAGTTTTAGAGAAGTAAGCGCAAATATGGATTTCTTACATCTGTATATCAATACCTTACTTCTGATCCTGGGTCGTGTTGTATGTGCGGTTCTGACAGCAACACTGGCAGGCTATGCATTTGGACGTCTGAACTTCAGGGGGAAAAACCTGATGTTCTCTCTGGTCCTTTTCCAGATGATGGTTCCTGGACAGATTTTCATTATCCCACAGTACTTAATGGTAAGCAAAATGGGAATGCTCAATACCATTTTTGCCTTGGTATTTCCCGGTATTGTTACTGCATTTGGTACATTCCTCCTCAAACAGGCTTATATGGGACTTCCAAAAGATCTGGAAGAGGCTGCACGTCTTGACGGATGTAACATCGGTCAGACTTTCCTGTTCATCATGGCTCCTCTGACACGTTCTTCCATGGTGGCACTGGGAATCTTCACAGCAGTATTTGCATACAAAGATCTGATGTGGCCTTTGATCTGTAACAAAGATGTAATGCCTCTGTCAGCAGCACTTGCAAAAATGCAGGGACAGTACACTAACAACTATCCGCAGCTGATGGCAGCATCTCTGCTTGCATGTATCCCGATGATCGTACTGTATCTGATTTTCCAGAAACAGTTCATTGAAGGTATTGCAACATCAGGCGGTAAGCTGTAATAAAAATAAACAATAAGTATTAAGTAAAAGTTCAGGTGTTCAGAAAGATTAATTGTTTGATCTGAGCTGCACAGGCAGGCTTTGTTATAAAAAATGAAAACTATAACAGGGCTTGCCTGAAACTGGATTTGATAATATTTAGAGTGTGTCTGAAAAATGCTTTCCCCAAGATGTGCGTCACAATTTGCGGGAATGGTTTTTTAAACATGCTCTAGAGAAAGAAAACTGAAATATAAAATAAAAAAAGATAAATGAAAGGAAGAGGTAGATAGAAATGAAACCAGGAAGTCTCTTTGACAGAATATTTGGATTTTTAGGTCAGTTGATCGCATTAAATTTGCTGTGGATCGTGTGCTCTCTTCCGATTATCACAGCAGGGGCATCCACCACTGCATTATTTTACTGTACATTGAAGCTCCATAAAGATGGAGATATCAGAGTACTTCATGATTTTTTTAAGAGTTTTAAGCAGAATTTCAGGCAGTCCACACTGATCTGGATTCTGATGGCTGCAGCAGGAATATTTATTTATATGGAAAAAGAAGCTCTGGCAACAATGCCGGGATCCATGTCACAGATTTTTAATTATGTGATCTTTGCGGTATATATTCCTCTGGTGGCAGTTGCACTGTATGTATTTCCAACAGTTGCAGCATTTGAAAATAAAACAATGACTTTGATCACAAACGCATTTTATTTTGCGGTTAAACATATAGGTTATGCCTTAGCTGTGGCAGTGATTACAATCCTGCCAATGACAATGACACTTGTAGATGCAAAACTTTTCCCGGTATATCTGCTGATCTGGCTGATGTTTGGATTCTCCCTGACTGCCTATGCAGATTCCTGGTTTATGTGGAAACTGTTCAAGCCCTACTTCAAAGAGGAGGAAGAGGGACATCACTACGTGGACACAGAACCTGATCAGTACGCGTTTTAACCGAAACAAACAGCGATACCTGGTTACATAAAAAATAGATAGAACATCTATAAAATAGAAAGAACAAAGAAATGAGAGGTACAGAGTATGGAATGGATCAAATATCACGAGGCAGAGAAAGTATTCGACCTGAGAACAGAGCACAGCACTTATCAGATGCAGGTAAGAGAGTATGATACTCTGGTTCATCTGTATTATGGAAGTCCGGTAGGCGATGCACTGATCACAGACAGGATCGTATGTGTGGACAGAGGATTTTCAGGAAATCCTTATGAGGCAGAAAAGGACAGAACATTTTCATTAGATACCCTGCCACAGGAATATACTGCATATGGAAATGGTGATTATCGTATCAATGGCCTGGAGACAGAGCAGGCAGACGGCAGTGATACTGCAAATCTGAAATTTGAGTCCTATGAGATTACAAAAGGAAAGTACAGCCTGAAAGGGCTTCCTGCAATGTTTGCAAAGGAAGATGAGGCAGAGACACTGGAAATTGTTTTGACAGACCGTGTCAGCGGACTGAAAGCACATCTTCTCTATGGTGTATTTCCACATCTTGATGTAATCACCAGAGCGGTACGCCTGGAAAATACAGGTACAGCACCGGTTACAGTAAAAAAAGCAATGTCTATGGAAATGGACTATGAATACAGAGAACTGGATGCAGTCCATTTCTATGGCAGGCACATTATGGAACGCCAGATGGAGAGAACTCACCTTGGTCATGGCAACTGGTCTGTGGGAAGTATCCGCGGAACCTCCAGCCACCATCACAATCCATTTGTAATCCTCTGTGACAGAAATACAGAGGAAACTTATGGAGATTGCTATGGATATGCACTTGCATACAGTGGAAACTTCTTATTTGAAACAGAGGTGGATCAGGTAGGACATACCCGTGTGGCAATGGGAATCCATCCTTATCATTTCTCCTGGACACTGGAACAGGGAGAGAGTTTTGAGACACCGGAAGTGATCATGGCATACTCAGCAGAAGGCTTTGGAAAACTTTCCAGAATCTACCATGATGCATACAGAAGCAATCTTATCCGCAGCAAATACACAGAGCAGCCAAGACCGATCCTGGTAAATAACTGGGAAGCAACTTATTTTGATTTTGACGCAGATAAGATTTACCACATTGCAGAAGAGGCAAAAAATATCGGACTGGATATGTTTGTTCTGGATGACGGATGGTTTGGAAAGAGAGACAATGACTGGTGTGCACTTGGTGACTGGGAAGTAAATGAAGAAAAGATTAAAGGCGGGCTTCCTGCACTTGCAGAGAAGATTCATGGACTTGGACTGAAATTCGGTCTGTGGGTAGAGCCGGAGATGATCTCTGAGGATAGTGATCTCTACAGAGAGCATCCAGACTGGGCACTGAAGATCCCGGGACGTGCCATGAACCGAAGCAGATATCAGTTAAATCTGGATATTACCAGAAAAGAAGTACGTGAACACATTATGAACCAGATCTTTAAGGTTCTGGATGCATGCAAGGCTGATTATGTGAAATGGGATATGAACCGAAGCGTAGATAACGTATTCTCAGCAGCTCTTCCAAAGGAACATCAGGGAGAGGTTTACCACAGATATGTGCTGGCTGTTTATGAAATGATGGAAAGCCTGGTACAGAGATATCCGGATCTTCTGTTTGAGTCCTGCTCAGGCGGAGGCGGAAGATTTGAGGCGGGAATGCTTTACTATTCTCCGCAGATCTGGTGCAGTGACAATACAGATGCTATTGACAGACTGAAAATCCAGTATGGTACCTCCTTCGGATATCCCATAAGTGCAATGGGCGCACATGTCAGCGTATGCCCGAACCATCAGTCTGGAAGAACGACTCCTTTTGAGACAAGAGGAATTGTTGCATCCGCAGGTACCTTTGGCTATGAGCTGGATCTGATGAAGATGTCCGAAGAAGAGAAAAAGACAGCCAGAGAGCAGATTCTGAAGTATAAAGAAATGGAGCATCTGGTACAGTCCGGAGACTACTATCGTCTGGTGAACCCATTCGAAAACAACAACCATGTACTTTGGCAGTTCGTATCCAAGGACAAAAAAGAGACAGTTGTATGTGGCGTAAGACTCCACAGCGAAGCTAATCCGTATATCTATCTTTTCTATCCTCAGGGACTGGATGCAGATCTGCATTACGAAGACATTGCAACCGGAAAAGTATACACAGGCGCAGCACTGATGAAAGCAGGACTGCCATTACCACTGACAACAGGTGATTACCAGCCAATCAGATTTACATTTAAGGCAGTGGAGAAATAATTACCGAATCAAATAAGTTATCTGATTCAATTGTAGGTGACTGTTTGAACATAATAAAAAGATGAAAACCAGTAATTAAGTTTATTAATAGCAGATAAGCTTAGTTACTGGCTTTTTTTGTCCTTTGCCATCTATAGATATCAATCAATAAATAATCACAAAATTTTATATGATATATCTTTATAAGATGTTGTAGAATGATGTAAAATAGTCGTAGAATTATAAAAAACGAGGCAGGTAAAGAAAAATGAAAGAGAAAATCAAAAAAATGCCGGGAAGAATCAGAAATTATTTTTGCTCACATATGAGTGCGCAGGTTACAGTAACAGTAGTATTACTTCTGATTCTGGCAGGTCTGGTCCTTCAGATTTACGTAAAAAATCAATATTTTAATTATCTGCTCAGGAATACCAGATCAATGGAAGAATCCATGATTGAAACATCGACGATTAATATTGATGCAAATCTGAAGGATATCATCAGTGCTGCATGCAATGTAGGAGTTAATGAGACATTAAGAGTTCTGGTAGAAAACACGGAAGCAGACGGAATACTTCTGGCAAAAGAAAAACTGACATTGGGCAGCAGAATGGATGATATTGCTCATCAGATTGGAAGTGTTGTATCTATTGCAATTGTATCAGATGAAGGTCTGTGGCAGGAGTATGGGGTTTATTGGTACCAGACATCTTCAAAAGGAGTATGGGAAGATGGCAATCTGGATAAACTTCAGGAAATATATGAAAAGACCATGGCACTTCAGAAAGAGAAAGCAAATGTCAGGTACTATGTAGAGACAGATCCTGCTGTTCACAGTCAGTGGCCGCAGATAAGAATGGTACATATTGCAGTTCCGCTGATTGGAAAAACTTACAGTTATTCTCATGTGAAAAATGTAGCGGTCGTATCTTTCGATATGGGAGATATTCTGGAAAAAAGTGCTTTTGACAGAGTAGCTGATAAACCTCTTTCGATTGGATATATTGCAGATGAAAATAACAGAATCATTTACCATCCAAATGAAGAGTACGATGGAATGACAGTGGAAAGTTACAGAAAAACGCTGGACAGTACCGAGAATATCAGCAGATCATTAAAATATTTTGGATGGACAGCATATATTACCACGGATCTTGGAAAAATGCGTGCACAGGTTAACCAGATGTATACCAGAAGCATTTATGTATATCTGTTTTTGTTGTGTATCTGTGGATTTTTATGGCAGTTTACAATACGAAGAGTATTAAAACCAATTGATATTATACGGGATTCTATGCGAAATATTAAACTTTCCAAGAATCTTCCGAAGATAGAAGTAAAGGGAACCAATGAGATATGGCAGTTGGCTGGTTATTATAACGAAATGGCGGAAACTCTGGAACGACAGTACAAGGAAATACGTAGATATTATCGTGAAAAGAATCTTTCTATCCGTCAGAAAAATAAGGCAGAGAAAGAAGCTCTGGAATCACAGATCAATGCACATTTTCTCTGCAATACACTGACTGCGATCAATTATAATGCGATAGATAATGAAGATTATGAGGTAGCAGATCTTCTGAAAAAGCTTTCCAATATGCTTTCATATACATTCTCAAGGAAGCTTGTGTCAGTAAGTCTGGGGCAGGAACTGAGATGGGTAGAGCAGTATCTATATCTGCAGAAGTTCAGGCTTATGGATGTGTTTGACTACGAGATTGAATTTCAGGAAGAATACGGCGAATGGCCATGCTGTAAACTGTTTATTCAGCCATTTGTGGAGAATTCTATCCTTCATGGTTTTGAAGGAAGAGAAAGCGGGGGAATGATCCGTATTACGGGTCACATTGATGGATCCAGATTCCGTCTTTGCATTGAAGATAATGGATGTGGAATGAATGAAGATACAGAGAAACTGATGCAGCAGATTCTTATGGAAAAGCATACTTTGGATTTGGCAGGAACAGGAATCGGGATTCAGAATGTAGTGACAAGACTGCGAATGTATTATGGAGAAGAACTTTCTGTAGTTTTGGAATCAGAACCTGAAAAGGGGACAAAATTTACTTTCTGGCTTCCAATACCAGAGAATCCGGAGAAAGATATAGAGTAAATAAATGTAGCAAAAAAAGTAACAGAGGAGGTCTTTATACATTGAGAATTTTAATTGCAGAAGATGAGCAGAGAACCAGACAGGGATTAGTAAGGGTTTTGCAGAGCCTGAGGGATGAGTATGAGATTGTGGCACAGGCATCTAATGGAAAAGCAGCGCTGGAAATGATTCTGGAACAGAAGCCGGATGTGGTTTTTATTGATATCAAGATGCCGTTTATGGACGGGCTTTCAGTAATAGAAGCTGCCAGAGCTCAGGGAATTAAGGCAGAATTTGTGATTGTAAGTGCATATGCAGATTTTGATTTTGCCAAGCAGTCAATTTCTCTTGGTGTAATAGAGTATCTTCTGAAACCTCTTACAAGAGATGAGGCAGAAGCAGTACTGAAGAAAATTGAGAATAAGATCAGTGGAAAAAATAGCTATTCCCGCAGAAAATCCAGAAATTTGAGAGATAAATATCCGGATGCCCACCCTATGATTCTGCAAGCTCTGGATATCATACAGAGTGGATATGCCGGAAAAATAAGCCAGAAGAAATTGGCAGAAGATCTTGGGCTGAGCCAGGAATATTTCAGTTATCTTTTTGGAAAAAATATCGGAGAAAATTTCAGCACTTTTCTAAGGGAGTATAGAATTGAACAGGCACAGTATATGTTGAGGGAAGAAATATGTGATCAGAGGGATGTTCCTTATCAGGTAGGATTTTCCGATTCTAAATACTTCAAAAAAGTCTTTCGCGAGGTGACAGGAAAGAGTCCATCTGAATATCTGTCAGAAATAAAAGAGTAAAAATATAAGAAATATATGGAAAATATCCTGAAAATCTTAAAATATTTCCTTAATCTTAAAATATTATCCGTACAAAATTCCTTTTTCCATAAAATCTTGGGTTATGCGGTGGAAATTTGAATGGTAAAATATATACAACAAAACAACAGAGAGACGACTTAAAATTGTGCAACTAACCAAAACAAAATTCAACTAAGAAGGAAAAAGGGAGGAAAAAACATGAAAAAAACATTATTTACAGCAACATTATTGGCGGCTTCGCTGATGGCGGCATCAACTGTACAGGCAGCTCCGCAGGAAGTTACAATGTGGCATTATTTTGATCAGAAGCCAGAGCAGGAAATGCTCGCAGACATGGTTGAAGAATATAATTCTTTACAGGATGATATTCACATCAATGCAACATTCGTATCCAGAACAGAGTTAATGAACCAGTACACAGTTGGAGCACTTTCAGGAGAACTTCCTGATATCGGACAGGTAGATTCACCGGATATGGAATCCTACATATCTCTCGGAGTATTCGAAGATATCACTGATGAGCTGGAATCATGGGGAGAACTGGATCAGTTCTATGATGGACCATTAAGCTCCTGTAAAGACCCTGATGGAAAAGTTTACGGACTTCCACAGAATAGTAACTGTCTTGCACTTGCTTGCAATATGGATCTTCTGAAAGCAGCCGGATATGATCATATGCCGCAGAGTCTTGATGAGTTCAAGGAAATGGTTGCAGCAACAACAGATGCATCCAATGATGTATACGGATTCGCAATGTGTGCAGTATCTACAGAAGAAGGAACATTCCAGATCCTTCCATGGCTGAGATCTGTACAGAATGGAACTGGCGTTAATGTTGATAATATTACTGCTGATTCTGCTGTAAATGGATTACAGACACTTGGAGATTTTGTAGCAAACGGATACATGAGTAAAGAGTGTGTAAACTGGACACAGGCAGATGCATGGAATCAGTTCTGCGCAGGAAAAGCTGCATTTGCAGAATGTGGAACATGGCATCTGGCACAGACAGATGCAATCAACGGAGCATTTGAATATGACTTTACACTTCTTCCAACAGGCGACGAAGGAACCTCTACATCTACAATCGGTGGTGAGAACTTTGGTGTCTGCAAAGAATCAGAAAACAAAGAAGCATGTGCTAAATTCCTTGAGTGGCTCTGCTCACAGGAAAACGAAGCAAAATGGGCAGCTGTAGGCGGAAAGATTCCTACAAGACAGGATGCGACAGCTGAATACACATTTGAGCAGGATGGATTTAAGGTATTTACAGATGAAATGAATTATGCGCAGGCTCGTGGACCGCACGCTGAATGGCCATCTATTTCTGAAGCGGTTTATACAGCAACACAGTCTGTAATCGTAGACGGAACATCTGCAAAAGACGCTCTTGAAACAGCAGCAGCTAAAATTAATCCAATCGTAGAAGAAACTCCTCTTCCTGAAAGCAACTAAAACTAACAAACAGAGAAGGATGTGGCTTTAATGGCAGCAAAGTCTAGGACTATGGCGCAGCAAAAGACAAAAGAAGCATACTGTTTCATTGTACCTGCATTTATTTATATGATCCTTGTGCTGGGATACCCGATCGTTTATAACATTATTCTCAGTCTTAAGGATGTAAATGTAAAGAACCTGAAATCAGGAACTTCCGTATTTGTCGGATTACAGAACTATATTGATTTATTCCATGATCCGACATTTCTTCTGGTTCTGCGCAATACATTTATTTTTACAATAGCTTGTCTTATTTTCCAGTTTACCATCGGATTTGCATTTGCGATGTTTTTCAATCAGAAATTTAAACTCGCAGGTCCGATCAGAGGTCTGATTCTTGTCAGCTATATGATGCCAATGGCAGTAACTGGTCTTCTTGGTAAAAATATCTTTTCCAATGCAGGTCTTATCAATGACCTGCTTGGAAAAATCGGAATCAGCGGTCCGGAATGGCTGGTTAACACCAGTACAGCTCTGATTGCAGTAATTATTATGAACTGCTGGGTAGGTATTCCGTTTAATATGCTCCTTCTTGTATCAGGACTTACAAGTATTTCACCGGATGTATACGAGAGCGCATCCATGGATGGAGCAAACTGGGGACAACGTTTTCTTTTTATAACTCTTCCCCTGATGAAAGAGTCAATTCTTGCAGTACTGATGTTAGGATTTATCTATACATTCCGTGCATTTGACCTGATGTATATCATGACAGCCGGAGGTCCGTTGAATTCAACAGATGTACTGGGAACATATTCTTATATGTTATCATTTACACAGTTTAACTTTTCAAAAGGTGCGGCAGTTGCAATGGTACTGTTTGCATGCCTGTTCCTTATTGGTCTGTTCTATCTGAAACTGTTATCAAAAGAAGAGGAGGAAGGCTGATATGGATAATATGACAGGTGCTGAAAAGGCAAAAGAGATCAGAAATTCGATATTTGCACTTCTTATTGCATTTATCTTCTTATTTCCGATTTACTGGCTGATACAGATTTCATTTAAGTCAGATGCAGAAACATTTGGAAAGGTTCTTACCTATTTTCCACATGATTTCACCTTTGAACCGTGGCTGGAAAACTTAACAGATAAAACGTTTCTGATATCTTTGAAAAACAGTTTTCTTAATGGACTTTTGACAATGGCAATTGCTCTGGTACTCGGTGTCCCGGCAGCATATGGAATGGGAAGATACAGAGTAAAAGGTGGAAATGTTTTCCTTCTTACATTTCTGATTTCACAGATGCTTCCTCCATCCCTGACATTGACCCCAATGTATCTGATTTTCAGTAAATTGGGCTTTCTTGGAAATCATCTGACAGCTCCGGTTGCGATTGCAGCCAGTTCTATACCGTTTGTAATCGTAACATTGAGACCTTATTTCAGAAGTATTCCGGTATCATTGGATGAGGCCGCAAGACTGGATGGATGCGGATCGGTAAAAGCATTTCTTATGGTTATGCTTCCGGCAGTAAAAACAGGAATTATTACTATTATGGTTATTTCATTCCTGAACGGCTGGAATGATCTGGTATATTCAATGACATTTAATGTTGCAGAGATAATGAGACCTTTGACAGCGAATATTTATAAATTCCAGAGTGCATATGGTACAAGATGGAACTGTATCATGGCTTATGGTGCAATACTGGTACTTCCGGTAATTCTGATGTTTATTTTCTTACAGAAATATATTGTAGGCGGTCTTGTCGCAGGTGCGGTAAAAGACTGATAAAATAAAGCTATTATTTATATTATAAACAAGTTCAGCGGATTAGAACAAAACAGATAAAACTGCAGTTCCAATTCGCTGAAACTCCATTAAGAATGAAAAGGAGAAGGCAGAAATGGCAAATCAGGAAGAAGTAAGAGACGTATATGGGTATTTTGAGCAAAAAGGAAATGCGCTGTGCTACCGTTATGAGGCTGAACGGGTAAGAATTGAGCCGTGGGGTGCTGACAGCCTTCGTGTACGTGCATGGAAAACCGCAGAGATGGATCCGGCAGACTGGGCATTGATCAAACCAGAGAAGGAAATCACACCGGAAATCGAAGTTCGCGAAGACGGAGCAACGATCCGTAATGGTAAGATCCGTGCAGAGATTAATCTGATCGGTAAAATTGCATTTTATAATCAGAAAGGAGAACTTTTACTGGATGAGTATGTCCGCAACAGAAAAGATATGTTCGGAAATACCTGCAGTTCTCTTGAAGTAGAAGCCAGAGAATTTAAGCCTATCACAGGTGGGGATTACAGACTGACAATGCGTTTTGTTTCCACACCGGAGGAGAAAATATATGGTATGGGCCAGTATCAGCAGCCATACCTTGATGTAAAGGGAGCTGATCTTGAACTGGCACACAGAAATTCACAGGCAAGTGTTCCGTTCATGCTTTCTAGTCTTGGATATGGATTCTTGTGGAATAATCCGGCTGTAGGACGTGTAAATTTTGGCAAAAATATTACAACATGGGAAGCATTTTCTTCCAAGAAACTGGATTATTGGATCACAGCAGGTGACACACCGGCCGAAATCGAAGAAGCTTATGCAAATGCAACAGGCAAAGTTCCGATGATGCCGGAATATGCAATGGGATTCTGGCAGTGCAAACTTCGTTATCAGACACAGGAAGAACTTCTTGAAGTAGCAAGAGAATATAAACGCCGTAACCTCCCGATTTCTGTAATAGTTGTTGACTTCTTTCACTGGCCAATGCAGGGCGAATGGAAATTTGACCCGACATACTGGCCGGATCCGGATGCAATGATCAAAGAACTGAAAGATATGGGAATTGAACTGATGGTTTCCATCTGGCCGACAGTAGATTACAGAAGCGAGAATTTCAATGAAATGAAGAGTAAAGGTCTTCTGATCCGCGTAGATTCCGGATATCCGATATCCATGGATTTTCAGGGAAATACACTTCATTACGATGCAACTAATCCGGAAGCACGTGAATATGTATGGGAAAAAGCAAAGAAGAATTATTATGATAAAGGTGTAAAAGTATTCTGGCTGGATGAAGCAGAACCGGAATATACAGTTTATGATTTCGAGAATTATCGTTATCATCTCGGACCGGATATTCAGGTTGGAAATATTTATCCTGTTATGTATGCAAAGACATTTTTTGATGGAATGAAAGCAGAAGGACAGGAGAACATTATCAATCTTCTCCGCTGCGCATGGGCCGGTTCACAGAAATATGGTGCACTGGTCTGGTCCGGAGACATCAAATCTTCCTTCCCGAGTATGAAAAATCAGGTTGCAGCAGGTCTTAATATGGGAATTGCAGGTATTCCGTGGTGGACAACAGATATCGGCGGATTTTTCGGAGCAAATATAAATGATCCGGAATTCCATGAACTTCTGGTCCGTTGGTTTGAATATGGATGCTTCTGTCCGGTTATGAGACTTCACGGATATCGCTGGCCGCTTCAGCCTCAGTATGGTACAACTGGTGGAGCTACATGTGTATCAGGAGCACCAAATGAGGTATGGAGTTACACAGATCAGGTTTGTGAGATTCTGTCAGATTATTTGAGATTAAGAGAGCGCATGCTTCCATATATTACAGAATTGATGGAGGAGGCTCATGAAAAAGGAACTCCTGTTATGCGTCCGCTGTTCTATGACTTCCCGGAAGACAAAGAAAGTTGGAATGTAGAGACAGAGTATATGTTTGGACCAAAAGTTCTGGTAAAACCGATCACAGATGCAGATGCACGTGAGACAGATGTATATCTTCCTGGTGGAGCCTCCTGGACAAATGCATGGACAGGTGAAACCTTTGAAGGTGGACAGAAAGTACATGTGGCAGCACCGATCGAGCAGATTCCATTGTTTACAAGAGATGGTTACAAACTGCCGATGAAATAAAGAAGTTTAAAGATCAGGAGGGTGTCGCAGAATTATCGAGGGATAATTTTCGACACCCTTTTAAAGAACATTTAACGGTGTCACCGCTGATCCAAATGGATGATAAAGGAGAAGAAAAAATGGGAAAAGCAGCAAATTCAAGTATTTCTCTTAAACAGATTCATGTTACAGATAATTTTTGGAATAAATATGTGCATCTGGTAAAGGATGTGATTATTCCTTATCAGTGGGATATTCTGAATGATAAACTGGAAGATGTAGAAACCAGTCATTGTATAGAAAATTTCAAAATTGCAGCAGGAGAAAAAGAGGGAGAATTTCAGGGCGCCGTATTTCAGGATACGGATGTTGCAAAATGGCTGGAAGCAGTTGGTTTTGTGTTAAATTATGAAAGAGATGAAAAGCTGGAAGAATTGGCTGATGAGACGATTGAACTGATCGGACGTGCACAGCAGCCGGATGGATATTTAAATACATATTTTACGATCAAAGAACCGGATGGACGATGGAGTAATCTTATGGAAGGTCATGAGCTTTATACAGCAGGGCATATGATCGAGGCAGCAGTAGCATACTATGAAGCAACCGGAAAACGTAGATTCCTGGAAATTGTATCAAAATTTGCAGATCTTGTCTGCCAGACTTTCGGATCGGAAGAGGGAAAAATCCATGGATATCCGGGACATCAGGAAATAGAACTGGCACTTGTAAAGCTTTACCGTGTAACACGTGAGAAAAAATATCTGGATCTGGCAAAATATTTCATAGATCTGAGAGGTACTGGCAAAAATTATTTTCTGGAGGAGGAAAAGAGACCGGGACATAAGCGTATTTTTCCGGATTTTGTAAATTATGATACCATGTATGCGCAGGCACATAAACCGGTAAGAAAACAGAGGACAGCAGAAGGACACGCTGTAAGAGCAAACTATATGTATTCTGCAATGGCAGACCTGGCATATGAATATCAGGATAAAGAATTACAGCAGGCATGCCGAAACTTGTGGGATAATATGGTGCACAAAAGAATGTATATTACAGGAAGTGTTGGATCTTCTGGATTCTTGGAACGATTTACAACAGATTATGATCTGCCAAATGACAGCAATTATTCTGAGACATGTGCTACGATTGCACTTGCTATGTTTGGAAAGAGAATGGCAGATATGGAGAAGGATGCTTCTTATATGGATGTAGTGGAACGGGCTTTATATAATACACTTTTATCAGGCATAGCTATGGATGGAAAAAGCTTTTTTTATGTAAATCCTCTGGAAGTATGGCCGGTAAGCTGTATGCCGAGAACTTCACGCGAACATGTGAAACCTGTCAGGCAGAAATGGTTTGGTGTTGCATGCTGCCCGCCAAACATTACCAGAACATTGGCATCTCTTGGACAATACATCTATTTCCAAGAAGAAAATGAAATTTACGTAAATCTGTATGTTGCAAATGAAACAGAAGTTACACTTAATGGAGTTCCGTTCAAAATTACGTTAAAAGGAAATTTCCCATGGGAAAACAAGATGACAGTTTCTGTAGATGGTGTGCAAGAAACTGAGGCGATGATCGCATTCAGGGTTCCGGCATATGCAGAGAATTTCAAAATTTTGAGAAACGGTAAAGAAGAGAATCTGACAGAAGACCATGGATATATTAAAATTTCCGGAAAAATGTATAAAGAAACATTTGAAATAAGTTTTGATGCAGAGCCAGTATTTGTTCATGCAAATCCACAGGTAAGAGTTGACAGTGCAAAAGTGGCAGTAGTAAAGGGACCTCTGGTTTACTGTGTGGAAGAAGCGGATAACGGGGAGAATCTTTCTTCTGTTATGGTTAATACTGATCAGAAGATTGAAGAAACATATGATGACGAACTTCTGGAAGGATGCAGTGTACTCCATATAACCGGCAAAAAAATTTCAGAGAAGGGTTGGAATGAAGGAATATTGTATCAGAACAGAAAAGTAGAACTGGAAGATGTTAAATTGACACTGGTACCATATTGTTATTGGGGAAATCGTGAAAATGGAGAAATGCTTGTGTGGATGAAGGAACTTTTTTATATGTAATTCGCTGATAAAATAAAGGAAAAATAAAAGGAGATCACAGAAAAATATGTGGTCTCCTTTTGGTCTGTTCAGTATTTGTTTGATTATAGGCTGACAATTATTTTTTCTTTTTGGAATTATGCTCCGGTTCCGGATTCATCCCGTCGATTATATGCTCAATCATCATCTTTTTTACATAAACATCAAAGCTTAACAGACAGATAAAGGAAAATCTTTTCAGGTTCGCCTGATCTTCTTCATCTGCGTCCCCGAAAGTATCCTGTGCTGTTTTGTATTTGCGCAGAAGGTCTTTTTTCAGGGATTCAATCTGTTCCTTTTCCATGCTGAAAACTTCATTATAAATATAAGTCATATCTTTCTCAGTCATGGATTTAAAATATTTCTGCGTGATCGGTGTGAGCAGAGTCTGGATATCATTGATGGAAAGAATATTCTTGAAATAGTAAATAAAAATCAGCATCAGCACATGTTCTTTGGAATAACGTTTCTTCTCAGGCGGGGGAAGGAGCTTATTCTTTGCATAATTGTTGATCATAGTCTTGGTGAGAATCTTGTCGTCTGCGTAACGTTTGGAAGAAACGAGCTGTTCTTCCATAAAGGTTGTTACCTGATCCATATATAAATCAATATTTGGGATGTCTTCCGGTTTAATATAGTCAATCCTGGATACACTTTCCAGAATGCTGTTTATCATGTCTTTATCATCGATTGTCATCTTTTATCACCTCTGTTCCTTATTATATAGTTTTAAATACTACTTGTAAATGTTTTTTTTACTCATTACAGAATTTATATCCGCTTGAATAACTGCGCGTCGCATTCTCGTTACTTTAGCCTGCAAATAAAAAGTCAAT